>CAYPIT010000014.1:0-18949 GCA_964410825.1 uncultured Nitrospiraceae bacterium | reverse complement strand
TGGCTTTTTTAACCAGTTTTATGTTCATAAAGATGAACATCCCGCTGCGGGAATGGAATACTTATCCCTTCGGCATCAAAACGCTTTTTGATATTTTCGGTTGTATCGAAATATACATTCCAATAGTCTGCTGTCTTTACCCATGGGCGAACTACAAAATTTACACTGCTGTCTCCCAGCTCTACTACACCGATTGTTGGGGGAGGATCTTTAAGAATACGCTCATCCTGGGCCAATACATCGGCAACAGTCTTCTTTGCTTTGTCGATGTCATCTCCATATCCAATACCGCATACAAGATCCACACGTCTGGTTGCCTTGGTCGAAAAATTCGTGATATTATCTGCTGTCAATTTTGCGTTAGGGATAATAATGGTTTTGTTGTCAGGAGTTTTAAGCTGGGTAGTAAATACCTGAATCTCTTCCACAACGCCCAAAACTCCGGCCGCATCAATTAGATCGCCGACTTTAAAGGGACGAAAAATTATCATCAGAAAGCCGGCATCAAGATTTTAATCGCCTCATTGGCAAGATACCCGTCAAGCTGTGAAACATTATGTACAGCATTTTCTGTGCCGACTGACAGCGCCTCTTTGAGTCCGGATATGATAGTGCTATTATCCAGGCCTTTCTCGGAAGATATGCCCAGATCCTGAAAGAGATTATCCAGGAATCCGGCAAAACAGAGAGGAGAAGCCAGTAAAATGATAATAATTACTATAAAAGATTTAGATTTCATGAGCTGACCTTACTTTGAATGATATTTTGAGTGATTGATGTATAAGATTATCTGACATGAAATAATTGTGATATGATGTTAATCATATCACAATTATTTTTTAAAGCAACTTATTTTATGGGGCAATAAGTTACGATTTTAAACGAATAAGGATATGACCTTCCCTGACTTTTATATCCTTGACTCCCTTGGAGAACAACTGCCAGAATCCTCCGTCAGAACCAAATTCATCAACCAGATTCTTGTTTTTTATATATCCTAACCAGGCATTCGGCAATGGAATTCCTCCCAGACTTATGCCTTTTAAAGCAACAACCGGTTCCCCATGTTCATACGATAAGATAATTCCAAGGCTTACTCTGAGCGTCTTGCCACCCAGGACAACAACGTCTTCATCAACAGGGACTACCAGTCTTACACTGACAAGGTCATTTGATAAATCTATAGCTACCCGCCGGGCAACTTCCGGATCGTTTGCAACGAGTGCGTTTAACTCTTTTTCGGTAAGACTGATTTCACGTTTCAGGCCTGTTTCTGAATATGGTTCGGGAACAAGTGGTCCTGCAGGATCAAATCGCTTTCTCCCAATAGTATGATGATTCCCCGCGGCTGACTTATTCAGCCTTGCCAGCTTGGCATTCAGAATTTTCTCCTCTTTGGCACTCAGCGTCGTAGGCTTAAACTCAGAGGCATAAACATTATATTTCACCCACCATGCGATGAGAAGACCGCTCACGAGAATTGCCAGGGCGAAAATACCAAGAACCTGCAGGCACCCGATACGGGATTTTTTAGTATAGCGTTCAGTAATATCCGCGCTGTTACTATTCATAACCACGATACATGATGAATGATTGTGCTTCGCATAATGAGTGACCTATCCTAATACGTAGCTGACGGAGAAGGAGCCACTTTTATCTCGACTCTCCGGTTTTGCATACGTCCGGCTTCGGTATCATTTGATGCTATTGGACTAGATTCACCAAAGGCCATGGTTTCAACCCTCATTGATGCCACCCCCCTCTGTAAAAGTAAATTTTTTACAGACTCAGCCCGCCGGCCCGAGAGATTCATGTTGTAATCTTCCGAACCTGTGCTGTCAGTATGACCTTCCACCCTGATCACTGTCTGTGGATATTGACCCAGGACATTCGCAATACGATCAATTTCAGTATAGAGACCTGGTCTGACGATAGCAGAATCAGTATCAAACGTGACATCGCCCTTGAGACTGATTGCCAAAAGATTGCCTTCTCTCCGCACAGCTGCTGCTTCTGATGCTGCCAGAGCCTGCCTCATATCCCGTTCCTGATTATCCATCATATTGCCGATTCCAGCACCAGCACCACCACCAACTGCTGCACCTATAGCAGCCCCTATTAATGTGGACTCAGTGTTTTTTCCGATTAACTGTCCTACGAGCGCGCCTGCTAAAGCGCCTCCACCTGCACCAACAAGAGCCCCTTTTTGTGTCTTATTTTGGGGCGCACATGCAATAAGAACGATAAAACAGATAAGATTGACTATTATGAACCTATTGATATTGATTATTTGACTGGATAACATATCCCCAGATAAAAGTTTCTGTCTCATAATTGCCTCCTTATTGTAATGGATAGTGGATGTTCATTGTGATCCGTATCGATCGCAATATTAATTCCAAAAACCTGAATTATTATACATGATTATTTCTTAAGTTTACTGATAAAAAATTGCTTTTTCATATGGTCAGTTCAGCATCCGCACAACTCTTGAGCCTGATGCATTAGTTTCAAGGCTTTTTTGTCTGTTATCGAAAGCAGTTTGCTGATTGACGCGGCATCTCTATTTACGAGGTCTTTTATGAGCAATATATCGTTCTCGATCAATTTATGAATATGTAGTGAATTCAGTCCTGAAATCACCGTAACAGGGTACAATCTATCTGCCTCAATCATCTTTTCCAGACTGTTTTCTCTCGGATATCTCCAGCTTACGAGTTTTATCCCGCTGCATTCTGCAAACTGCATCGCATCTTCAGTGAAACGGGTATTTGTTACCAGCCATCCGTTTATTTGCTTATCAGGATACTGCTTTTTGATTCCATTCCGGAGATCCTGATGCCGAGCATGCACATATAATGCGGTCTTGACATCATGGGCACCTTCAGCGTTGTTGCGGTACTTGCATTCAGCAAGGATTATCTCTTCTTTATTCTGGGCAAATACATCGACTTCATGACTCACGCACTTGCCTTCAAGAATAATCCCGACCTTTACTTCATATCCGTTATTCATAAAAAGCTTACCCACATATTTTTCAAAAGGATATCCCGAGGGGCCGAGTCTTAAAAGAGCTTCTTTTAGAGAATACCTCATGAACGAAGCCCGGTTAAGTTGTTTCAGATACCTATGGGCAAGCCTGTAAATCTTCTTTGTGCTCGTAAGAGGTTTTATCTGGCGTATTACTTCTTTAACTACCTCTTCCGCCTGTTCGGCGTCAGCCCCTGCTCTGATGAGTGAATTAAGCAGCTTGCCTTTATCAAAGTCTTCAATTGCGCCTGTAGCTTTTTTAATCTTGATTTTCATCTCATTTCCTGCAACTTCCTTATTTTATCTACGATAAATTTACATTGGGCAAATGGCACGGCAGGGAAAGCTTAAAGACCATAAGAGGTTATGTGCTGCATCGTTTATCTGTTAAAGAATTACAGACAATAATTAATCAACTTTCTCAAACTGATCTTTTGTTGCCCCGCAGATCGGGCATACCCAATCATCAGGAAGACTTTCAAAAGGTGTATCAGGGGCAATATTGCTATCAGGGTCTCCAGTGGCCGGATCATAAACATATCCACAGACATTACATTTCCATTTTTCCATTATTCTCTCCTTTTTCATTAAACTTTTAAAGCCTTGTTATTTTCAGTTTATCTATTTTCTTGCCTTCCATTTCAAGAATAAGGAATCTCAGATTATGATATTTGAGTTGTTCACCAACTTTAGGCAGGTGACCGAAAAGTCCGAAAAGAAACCCCCCTATGGTGTGAAACTCTTCGCTTTCAAGTTCAATATTAACCAGCTCATTGATTTCATCAAGGCCTGCAGAGCCTGTCACAACAAATGTCCTCTCATCCAGAATTTCCACTTCTTTTTCAGCCTCTATCGCCTCAAATTCATCCTGCAGTCCTCCCACTATTTCTTCCACAATATCCTCGAGTGTAATGAGACCGGCAGTGCCTCCATGTTCATCAACAACAATCGCGATCTGAAATTTATTTTTCTGCATATCATCCAGCATCGTTGTTACCATTTTGCTTTCCGGAATGTAATAGGCATCTCTAATAAAGTTTTTTATTGCTGTGTTCGGGGGAACCTCTTTCTCTGCCATTTTTCTGACAATATCCTTTATATATAAAAGACCTGTAACATTATCTACAGTCTCTTTAATTACCGGATATCGTGAATAACCTTCTTCTGAAACAAGAGATAGTGCGTCTGCAACAACTGCGTCTTCGGTAATGGCGACCATTTCAGTTCTGGGAACCATAGCCTCGGTTACTTTCTTATCTCCAAACGCAAAGACATTATGGAGCATATCCTTTTCCTCTTTTTCGATCGCACCTTCTTCTTCCCCAATTTTTATCATCGCCTTCATTTCATCCTCAGTCATCAGTTGCGGAGCAGGCACAACTTCTCCTCCAAATATACGGATTATTGAGTTCGACATTTTATTGAATAGGTTAACCACGGGAGAGATTATTTTTATATAAACTTCTATAGGTCTTGCCATTGCGAGGGAGATTTTTTCTGCATGAGTCACCGCAAATGTTTTAGGAGCAAGTTCTCCAAAGACGACTGTCAGAATTGTCATTGCGATAGTTGCCGCTATAACTCCGGCATCCTCACCTAAGAGTGAAATTGCTATAGCGGTTCCTACAGAAGTTGCGAGTATGGTGAATAAATTCCCGGAGAGGATTACAGCACTGAAAAGACGGTCATGCTCATCACGTATCTTCTGTGCAATTTCTGCTTTAGAGTTGCCTTTTTCAATTAAATTCCTCAGACGAATTCTGTTAAGGGAAATGAATGCTACCTCGGAACTGGAAAGCAGGGCGATAAAAATTATACAAACAATAATTATAAAAAAACTTATAGGGCCAGGGTCCATAAATTAATTTGTCACTTTTGCGATAATCGCATCAGCTACACCGGATGTGGTTTCAGCAGTGGGATCATCATGGGTTGGCTTCATGTCATAGGTCACATTCTTGCCTTCCTGAATAACAGAAGCAATGGCACTATCAAGACTTTCTGCTGCTGCTGTCTCACCAAGATGTCTGAGCATCATCACACTGCTCAGCATCATTGCCAGCGGGTTTACCTTGTTCAGTCCTTTATATTTAGGTGCGCTGCCATGTGTAGCTTCAAACACCGCATATTCATTGCCAATATTGGCGCCAGGAGCAAGACCAAGGCCTCCGACCAGTCCTGCTGCAAGATCTGAAATAATATCGCCGTAAAGATTTGGCAGTACTAATACATCATAAAGTTCAGGCTTTTGAACTAATTGCATACACATATTATCGATTATTTTATCCTCAAATTCAATATCAGGGTAGTCTTTGGCAACCTGTCTCGAAACTTCTAAAAACAGGCCGTCCGAGTATTTCATAATATTAGCCTTATGAACAGAGGTTACCTTACGCCTATTATTTCCCCTTGCATATTCAAAGGCAAAACGAACAATTCGATCTGTTCCGAATACTGAAATCGGTTTTATACTGATACCGGAATCGTGTCGAATAGTCCTGTTTGATATTTTTTCAACAATATCGATAACAGCTTTGGCTCCCTTGGAATCTTTCTCATATTCAATGCCGGCATAAAGGTCTTCTGTGTTTTCCCTGACTATTACGAGGTCAATGTTTTCGTATTTTGTCTTTGCTCCAGGATATGATTTGCAGGGTCTGAGGCAGCTGAAAAGATCAAGAGACTGCCTTAAAGCAACATTGACGCTTCGAAAACCTGTGCCAACAGGTGTTGTAATGGGTCCCTTAATAGCAACTTTATTATTTTTTATGGATTCAAGGACTCTGTCTGGCAGGGGATTCCCTTCCTGGTTATACACTTCTTCCCCAGCATTCTGAATGTCCCAGTCAAATGCAATACCTGTTGCTTCAAGTACCCTTGTTGTTGCTTCCGTAATTTCCGGACCAACGCCGTCACCAGGTATAAGTGTAACTCTGTACATTATTATATTTTTGTTCTTACGCTCAGGAGATTTGATACTATTTCAGGATTTTCTGCAATAAATCTTAACTCATCATCTGTGAGCGGCTTCTGAGTATGAAGGTTTGCATATTGAACAAGATCAAGAATTTTTCTTGCCTGCTTGTCGTCTATGAAGTGGATACCAAGACTTTCGTATACATGCCTGAAACCTTTCAGTCCACCGTATTCGCCTGTTGTAATTACTCTACCTGTCTGGAGCATTTCGGGCTCACCCCTGCCCACATCTTCCGGATCATATAATTCATAATTTCGTCTGTCTTTCAGGGCACCGTCTGCATGAATTCCGGATTCATGGGCAAAGGCATTAGCGCCGACACCGGCCTGTTTTATCGGTATCGGGATTCCAAATGCATATGATGCATACCGTGCTATCTTCCATGCCTTTTTAAGGTTTACTCGGTTATCCATGTGCATTTTGTCTTCAAATCCGTGTGAATATGTAAGGGCCAGGATAATCGACACAAGGTCACAATTTCCTGACCTCTCGCCGTAGCCATTAATTGTGGTGTTAATGTAAGCGTCTACCCCGCTTTCGACCGCTCCCTGTGCACCAACAAGAGAAACAGCTTCTGCCATGCCCAAATCGTTGTGACAATGCATCTCAAGTGGAAATTGCGTGGCTTCAGCTATTTTCTTGATTTTTTCATATATTGTGATAGGATCGTCTGCACCTAATGTATCACAATACCTGAAACGGTCAGCGCCGTTTTCTTTTGCTCCCAGGGCAAATTCTATCAGATTTTCTGTATCCGTTCTGGATGCGTCTTCTGCATTAACGCCAACGGTTTCTATGCCTATCTTTTTTGCCGCCTTCAATGCATCTATCATGGAATTAAGGACATCTTTCCAATTTTTCCTGCCCTGGAATTTACCGTCAATCATGATATCTGATGTAGAGATCGAAATATTTAAGTGTTTAATTTCAGGACAATTCTTGAATGTTGTCTCGATGTCTTCCGGAACAGCCCTGCACCATCCCTCAAGACGAATATCCTTAATGACACCTTTCTTGGCCAGGGCAAGGTTGGCATTAATGTAATTAACTTCATGAGTTAGAGTAGGAAACCCAATCTCACTCTGGAATATTCCCATTTCATCGAGATAGACATTGATCATTGTCTTGGCAAGCTTACTCAATAAAATGCGGGAAGTTTGCACACCATCCCTGTTTGTAACATCAATCAGGTAAATATTTTTCATAGGGGGGTAATTATTGAATCCATAGCAGGTTCCTGTAAATCCAACCAGTATCGCCAAACTCATCAATAACCTGTACCCAGGAAGATTTTATTTTAAGAACTTTAAAGGAATCGTATTTTAAAGCCGGGCTTAATGCGTTATTACTATAGCTCGTGCCTGGCCCACTTCTTATATTAGCTTTATCTACCTTCACAACAGCACATTTAAACCTTTCTGTAACCAATTTTCTATATATCCAATGCGTATCATTGTCAACATCGCTTACTTTGTACCAGTTGCCTTTTTTAGTTGTTTTTTTGAACGGCATATATTTAAATACTTCCCAGGTTTTTTCATATTTTGTGCCTGGCCCTTTTCTCAAATTAGCTTCGGAGACATTAATGCATAGTGCAAAAGATTGACAGGTCAAAGTGAATAAAGCCAGAAAACCGGTAATTATAATAATCCATTTTTTCATAAACATCCTCCTGAATTTCGTTATTAATTTAAAACATTACATCATCTAAATTCAAGAAGCGAGGAAAATAGATCCTAACACATGCCTTAGGTGCTAATGAGATATAATGAGTCTGTTTCTTTATCGAGAGCTTATGTAAGTAGTCATGTTATAATTGAAAAGGGAATCTTATTTTGATCCAATAGTATTAGGAAAAAGAAAGATTTAAATATTCAATAGACGATAATTTAATCAAGCACTAGATTATGTAAGCTTTGATCATAACCAAGAAATAATACAATAGGGGGTGAAGCATGAGAAAACGCCAGAAAATTGTCCTTATATTATATTCTGTTACGGTATTTTTTTTTAGCTTTCTTTATGTGCCTTATGCGCGCTATTTTGAAAATGGCATTAAAACCTACGCAGGCAACCATTTTCGATCTACTCCACTCTGGTATATTCAACCACTATGGGGACATGTTGCTATTGATGCTGACCTAATATTTGCACAGGTTATTTCAATTACTGCAATTGCATCTGCGATTCTTCTTATACTTAAACAAAAATAACTTGTTTTTTGAAAACAATAATTTTTCAATTATTCCATTTTCTCATCCTCTTAATGTTTGGGGACTTAAACTCATTATTGACGATCCATTTTGCATACTATTATAATTAATAGTTGACTATCATTACTAATTATACATCCCAGAATCAGTTAAGTTTAGAGGAGTTTTTATGGCAAGACAGGAACTGAAAGTATACCCGGTCTTATTAGCAGGAGGCACGGGATCAAGACTCTGGCCCATTTCGAGAGAACTCTACCCAAAGCAGCTGGTTAATTTTGTCGGCGCAGATTCCTTAATTCAAAGTACGATCAAAAGATTATTACCTGAACTGGATGCAAAGAACGTCCGTATCGTATGTGGGGAAGAGCATTTTTTTGAAGTAACAAGGCATCTTGATGAGATAGATGTTAAATCAAAGGGGAAGGTAATTGCCGAACCGTGCGGTCGAAATACTGCTCCGGCTATTCTGCTTGCAATTCTCAATATTTTAAGAACTTCAAAAGATGCAATATTATTAATTTTCCCCTCTGACCACGTTATTAGTGAAATAGATTGCTTTCGTGAGAGTCTGAAAAAAGCTATCTCACTTGCAAAGAAAAATCATATTGTGACTTTTGGAATAAAACCGACTGTTCCTGAAACGGGTTATGGATACATTGAAGGATCTGTGGCCGTTAATAAGAAGGCGCTTAAAATTAAAAGGTTTGTTGAAAAGCCGGATGAAAAAACTGCCCGGCGTTATCTGAAAGCAGGAAATTTTTTCTGGAACAGCGGAATGTTTGCATTTAAAGCTTCAGTCATGATTAAGGAGTTCAGGTCACTGGAGCCGGATCTTCTTAAGAAGATGCAAAAGATGGTTTCAGCAAAATCTGGTGTTTCATTGGAGAAGTATAGTGAATTGCCTGATATTTCTATTGATTATGCGATTATGGAGAAGACTAAAAAAGGTGTTGTTCTCCCTTCAGAATTTGGCTGGAGCGATATTGGTACGTGGAAATCTCTTTATGATTTCCTTCCAAAAGGTGATGACAAGAATGTCGTGGAGGGTGATGTGATTTTAAGAGAAACAAAAAGCTGTTTTATCAGGGGAGATAACAGGCTCATTGTGGCGAACGATCTGGAGGATATCGTTATTGTGGAGACTCCTGACACGGTGTTTGTTTCAAATATGAATTCAAGTAAAAATGTAAAATCGATCGTTAAAGAACTGAAAAAACAGGGGCGCAAAGAATATCAGGCTCATACAACCGTATATCGCCCGTGGGGCACGTATACTATTTTAGAGGAAAACAGAAACACAAAAATAAAGCGTATTGTTGTTTATCCTAATGCAAAATTATCATTGCAGATGCATCACCACAGGAGCGAACACTGGATTGTAGTGCATGGTACAGCAAGGATAATCAATGGTGATCAGACCGTCTTTTTAGAAGAAAACCAGTCTACTTATGTACCCAAGGCAACACGTCACCGCCTGGAAAATCCGGGCAGGATCCCGCTGCATATAATCGAAGTGCAGATGGGTCACTACCTTGAAGAGGATGATATAATCCGGTTTGATGATGATTTCGGAAGGATGAAGAAGAAGAGTGCTGAGAAGGTCAGTCCTAAAGTGAGCCGTACGAAAAAGAAAAAATGATTTAGAAGTTTTGTTTTGCTCACCGTGCTGCAAAGGTGCACAGCTCTTCGTATCCAATCGTTCTCACTTTCACGTATTCGTTATTTTATATAGATTTTTCTTGCCGATTACCGCTATTTTCGTTAAAATGTGACATCCTGAATTAATGGTCTTTTAAGAAACTTCCCATTTTGGCAAAGTCGAAGCGATTTTTAGCGGAGACCCGCATCGGGGGGGACGGAGGGGATTTTAACATAATGAAAAAACGCGCTACTGTCAATGTATAACGTGCCATTTATTCAAAGATACTTAGCTGAAAAAATCTCATTAAAGAAAATGGGTGGCTCCATTTCACGGTTATCATCTGTTCTGTCAAGAGCCACTATTGAACTGAATCCATATCAAATCTATGCATCTCTTTATGCATTCAATAGTCCTTTACAAAGAGGCGCCATTCTTGCAGATGAAGTCGATGTATCCCGTCAAGTAAATTTGGACAACTCGTAGTAATTCCTAAGCTATGGAATGTGTAAAATACAAACCATAGAAGGAGGAACAAATGGGATTAGAATAAATTAATGACCTTTCATGAACTGGAAGCACTTCACTATATAACACCAATTAAGAATGTCACGTCAATTTTGGAGCTTGGCATACTTTCTCATGTATCTACTCGAAAAATTGAAGAGTTTCCATAATATAAGTGTATAATAAAAATGTCAGGTAATCGAAATGAATGAGAAAGATAAAGCATTAATATATGAATTTAAAAACAGGCTTTCTTCTGATTTAAAAACTCATCTGAAACAAATCATTATTTACGGCTCACGAGCTAAAGGGGACGCACATGAGGATTCCGACCTTGACGTTATTGCCCTTGTAGAGAGTAAGACGCCTGCAATAGAGAGCGCACTTAATGACCTCATTTATCAGGTCATGTGGGACCATGATTTCAGGCCGATCATATCTCTTAAGGTCTTCGGAGAGTCAGAATTTCATGCTGCTCTCAAAAGAGGGTTTTCATTTTACCGTAATGTTAAAAAAGAAGGCATAGTTGTATGACAGAAGAAGTCACTAAACTCATTCAAAAAGCCGAGCATGCGCTTGAGGTTGCAGAAGAGTTAATCCATAAAAGCTATCCATCAGATGCTGCCAGCAAAATATATTATAGTATGTTTTATGCTGCCCAGGCACTTCTGAAGTCTGAAGGGATTGAAGTTATAAAGCATTCGGCAGTTGAATCCGCACTAGGATATCATTTTACCAAGACAGGTAAAATCGAGCCTAAATATCACAGGATGCTGATTGATGCCAGGAAAATCAGAGAGATAGCAGATTATGATATCCAGGAAGAAATCGTTGAGCCTGTTGCAACTCTTAAGGTAGAAGAAGGGAAGGCCTTTTTAGGGGCTGTTAAATCATATCTGGATAAATATAAATAAACCTTCTCATTTGATTTCCACTATCTTTTCAGTTTATCAATACTTTTTCAATCTCCCTTTTATTATTTCGGCACAATCTTTAAAAACCGTCTCTTACCGACTTTGAGAAGATATTCACCTGCTGGTAGTTTTTTATCGGGGTCATCCCATTTATCTCCGTCCACACTGACTCCCCCCTGCTTAATCAGTCTGATTCCTGAACTTGTGCTTTCAGTTAGCCCTGATGAATTCATTATTTTGGGTAGCCATATCTCTTCATTATTTTCAAGATTAAACTCTTTAATATTATCAGGCTGGCCCTTATCCTTGAAAATATGCTCGAATTCTTCTTTCGCTTTTTCTGCTTCTTCTTTTCCGTAATATCTTTCAACTATTTCAGACGCAAGAGATTTTTTTGCATCCATGGGATGAACTGTGCCGCTCGTAAGTCCTTCCTTCAAAAGTTTCAGCTCATCAAGTGATTTGTGGCTGAGCAGTTCATAATATCTGAGCATTAATTCGTCACTGACTGACATTATTTTACCGAATATTTCCTTTGGAGGTTCGGATATCCCCACATAGTTGCCAAGGCTTTTCGACATCTTTTTAAGACCATCTGTGCCTTCAAGAAGCGGCATGACAACCAGCACCTGCTGATCCTGCCCATAATCACGCTGCAGCTCTCTTCCCATTAAAAGATTAAATCTCTGGTCGGTTCCGCCAAGTTCAATATCCGCATTTAGGACAACAGAATCATATCCCTGTAAAAGAGGATAGATAAATTCATGCATACCTATCGGATCCTGTTGAGCAAATCTCTTCTTGAAATCATCCCGCTCCAGCATTCTTGCGACTGTCTGCCTGGCCTGAAGTTTTATAATTTCGATCGCTGTCAGTTTTTCAAGCCATTCACTGTTAAATTTAATCGCTGTTTTGCCGGGATCAAGAATTTTTAAAACCTGCTGTTTATATGTTTCAGCATTTGCCAATACATCATCTTTTGTTAAAGGTTTTCTGATCTCGGATCTACCTGTTGGATCCCCTATCATACCGGTCATATCACCTATAATCAGAATAACCTCATGCCCTAAATCCTGAAACTGCCTCATCTTTTCAAGAAGGACTGTGTGTCCGAGATGGATATCCGGGGCTGTAGGATCAAAACCGGCTTTTATTTTAAGCGGTTTATTGTTTTTGTATGAATACTCAAGTTTTTTAAGCAGTTCACCTTCAGGCAATATCTCGGCAACGCCTCTTTTAACTGTCTTTAACTGCTCTTCCGGCTTTAACATTTGCATATCAAAAAAAGAATACAGGATTTCAATGTTAAGAAGCAAGACTCATTCTTGTATCCTTCAATGCTATCCTGTATTCTGTAATAAGCCTATGAAGGACTCTTTTAAGATTATATCTGTTACCGGTGCTCACAGCGGCGTAGGAAAGACCACGCTTTGTTCAGTATTATTGAATAATCTTCAAGGCTTCGGTGCGATCAAATTTACAAAGACTTTGCTGTATACATCTCTTTCTGATAAAAATGCAATATTAATGCAGAAAAACAAAGATACCGCTATCCTTTCAGCATCAGGAGCGGAAAGGGTAGTATGGATTCAAAGCCCTGTAAGTGGATTGGAAAAAGCCCTGAATATAGCAGTTGGCAAGATGGACAACCTTCCCGGTGTTGTGATTGAGGGCAATAGCCCTGTGGATTTCATTGCTCCCCATCTGATAGTATTTGTGATAGGACAGAACGGAGAAATCAAGCCATCTGCTTCAAATCTCATCAAAAAGGCGGACATAATAATATTTAATTCAGAACCAGACGCGGTGTTCCCTCCTATCCTGATTCGCATGCATCATGATAACAAAAAAATATTTGGGATTAATTTGGCAAATAGAACAGGTGAAATTGACAAATTCATCGCCTATGTCAAAAAATATATAGTGTAATTAATGTAATAATTTCCTTATATAAGAATAGATTGAAATATTCCGAGAAAAAATTCACAACAAAAATTGTTCCAAATTTCTTGTTATTAAAGGAGCAGATAGATTGCAAATGGAAACTAACGTCCTGTTATTTGAATTAGCTCTTACTTTTTATTTTCTTGCCACCATTTCTGGAATTATAGAGATCTGCAGAGGGAAAAAAGTCACTTCAAGGTTTGCGCTGTATCTTTCTATAGTCGGTTTTCTGTTCCATACCTCAAACATTATTATCAGATACATGAAGGGGGGACATGTGCCGGTTACCAGTATGCATGAAGCTACGTCATTCCTTTCATGGTGCATATTGTTACTTTTCTTTTTTCATGAATACCGGTACAAACTTGGCCTTCTGAGTTCTTTTATCATGCCTATCGTGTTGATGCTTATGTTGAGTTCAGCCTTTTCTCCGAGAGAGATCAAGGCATTAAGTCCTGAACTGCAGAGCTACTGGTTTGGCATTCATGTAATTTTTGCCTTTCTGGGTGACGCAGCATTTGCGATGGCATGTGGCATTGGTGTCATGTATCTTATTCAGGAAAGGTTCGTCAAATCAAAGCGAATAAGCGGTCTTTTTCAGAGACTCCCCAGTTTACAGGTTCTTGATGAAATTAATTATCATCTCATTACATTAGGCTTTCCTTTTTTGACTCTTGCCATGATAACAGGGGTTATATGGGCAAATTCCGCATGGGGAACCTACTGGAGATGGGACCCCAAAGAGGTGTGGTCACTCATTACA
This sequence comes from uncultured Nitrospiraceae bacterium, assembly GCA_964410825.1. Taxonomy (GTDB): domain Bacteria; phylum Nitrospirota; class Thermodesulfovibrionia; order UBA6902; family UBA6902; genus CAZVHL01. Next base: position 4,962 of record CAYPIT010000014.1, on the reverse strand, counting down.
TGGCTTATTTATGCACTCTTGCTGCACATGAGGCTTACGGTTGGATGGCGCGGCAAAAAGGCAGCCATCCTTTCAATAGTTGGATTCGTTATCGTTGTATTCGCATTTATTGGTGTCAGCCTTATACTGAAGGGACAGCACGTCTTTGTATAAAATCCAAGTGGTCAAATGACAGGAGAGACCAATCGTAGAAGTCAATTTTGCACTCGAACCCTTTAGCCCTTTTGTTTAATTTTTAGTTATGCATATATTAATAATCGGACTTAATCATAAGACAGCGACTGTAGAGATCAGGGAAAAGGTGGCCTTTGACGGTCTCAAGCTTGAAGAAGCTATTAATATTCTGAAAGAGTCTTATGAAATAAAGGAAAACATCATACTTTCAACATGCAACCGGGTAGAAATTTATGCGGGTGTTGAGAACAAGGATAAAGCTGTTGATAGCATTAAGTCTTTTATCGCTGAATTTCACAAAGTTCCGAGGGGGCCGCTGGATGATGCACTTTATATACATGAAGGGCAGAAGGCTGTCAAACATGTTTTCAGAGTTGCCTCAAGCCTGGATTCAATGGTAGTGGGAGAACCTCAAATTCTGGGACAGATAAAGGATGCATATGATTTTGCCCTTAAGAGCAAATCAACCGGCGTATATCTCAATAAACTTATGAAAAAGTCTGTCTCTGTAGCCAAGCGTATACGGACCGAGACTAAAATAGCTGAAAGTGCTGTCAGCATCAGTTTTGCAGCGGTTGAACTGGCAAAAAAGATTTTTGAAGACCTTTCAACTAAATCATTTATGCTTATGGGTGCAGGTGAGATGGCTGAGTTAGCTGCCAAACATATGATTAACAGTGAAGTCAGGGATGTCTACATAACCAACAGGACTTATGAAAGGGCAGAAGAACTGGCAGAGGAATTTGATGGGAAAGTCATTCCATTTGAGAGTTTTATTGATGAACTGCCCCATACCGACATAGTAATCTGTTCAACAGGTGCTCCTGATTATGTGCTGAGGAAAGAACAGGTGCAAAAAGTTATGAAAGAGCGGAAACAAAAGCAGATGTTTATAATTGACATTGCTGTCCCGAGGAATATAGATCCCGAAATTAATAAACTTGATAATGTCTATCTTTTCTCTGTAGATGACCTGAAGGATGTTGTTGATACAAATATACAGGAAAGGAGCAAGGAAGCTGCCAAGGCGGAAAAGATAGTGTCTACAGAGGTTAAATCATTTTTGAAATGGCAGAATTCACTTGTTGCTACCCCTACTATAGTGGCGTTGAGAGAAAAGGCTGATGCTATCCGAAAGGAAGAGCTCGAGAAAACCTTGAAAAAATTAGGTCCTGTTGAGGAAACCAAGATCAAGGCTATAGAGCAACTTAGTAATTCAATTATAAATAAAATTATTCACCTGCCTACTGCAGCACTTAAATCAGAGCAGGAAGACAGGGATGTAATGGTGGATATAGTGAACAGATTATTTGAGTTAGATATAGAGGAGAACAATGGAGAAGAGAAATAAGATAATCATAGCAACCAGGGGCAGTAAACTCGCATTGTGGCAGGCGGAATGGATTAAATCTCAAATCGAAAATTTAATTCCGGATATAAAAGTAGAGTTAAATAAAATCAAAACTACAGGAGACAAAATTCTTGACGTACCACTTGCACAGGTGGGAGGGAAGGGTCTCTTTGTAAAAGAAATTGAAGAGGCTATGTTAAAAAGTGAAGCTGACCTTGCTGTTCACAGCATGAAAGATGTACCAACTGATTTGCCTGAAGGCCTTCATCTTTCGGCCATATGTAAACGGGAGGATCCTCGAGATGCCTTTATTGCAGGAGAAGGTATCAGCGGTCTTGGCGAACTTCCTCAAGGCGGACATGTCGGTACAAGCAGCCTAAGAAGAATATGTCAGCTTCTGAATAAGCGCCCTGATCTCAAGATTACGCAGCTCCGCGGCAATGTTGATACAAGGCTGAGAAAACTTGAGGAGGGACAGTTTGACGCTATAATACTTGCTACAGCAGGAGTTAAGCGGCTTGGTTATGCAGAGAGGATTACTGAGAAAATTTCCACAGAGATGAGCCTCCCGGCTATAGGACAGGGAGCGGTTGGGATAGAATGCAGGACAGACGATGATTTCATTAATGACCTTCTCAGTAAATTAACCCATAAGGAAACATGGATATGTGTCACTGCTGAGCGTGCATTTCTGAAGAAGCTTGAAGGTGGATGTCAGGTTCCGATAGCGGCTTATGCTCAGCTGCATGACAGTAATCTTGTTATTGAAGGTCTTGTAGGAAGTCTGGATGGCAAGACCTTGATTAAAGAGTCTATAGATGGCAGACCTGAAGAAGCGGTGTCTTTAGGAACAATCTTGGCAGAAAATCTTCTCTCAAAGGGTGCAGGCAAAATCCTCGCAGAAGTATACGGGAAATAGTTTGATAAGGGCTTCATTCCTCGCTTTTCCTGCATTTCTTGCGTTTCCCGCCTCAAGGCATACTGCTTATTTCTTACTGCCTACTTTATCGATGCACTTGCCCTTTGACAAACCGGTGGGCTATATTATTTGATGCTTAAAATAATGCGTGGTCATAAGTTCTTTTCTGTATTTATGCTTTCTGCAATCACTATCATGATCTCTGTAGCCTTTATTTTCTGGGGTATAGGGCCTAAAGACAATGCTACCCTTCAGTTTGTGGCGCAGATTGAAGACGACAAGATTTTGCTCGAGGAATATTATCGGGCATATGATAATGAATATAATCGTCTCAGGAATCAATATACAGAGGAAGAAATAGAAAAAATGAATATTCCTGACAGGGTTATCAATGCGTTGATTGACCGAAGGGTTCTTTTGATTGCAGCTGAAAACGCTGGAATCACTGTTAGTGAAAAAGAACTTCAGGATGCTATCATGAAAGCCCCGTATTTTCAAAGAGATGGTGTCTTTGATGTTAATGTATATGAAAGGTCCTTGAAACTAAGTCGTATATCTCCCCAAACTTTTGAGAGCAGTATGAGAAGTGATTTAATCTCTGCGAAAATGACCTCTCTCATCGGTGAGACAGTTGAATTGTCATCAGAAGAAACTAAAATTCTTGACTCAATTCAAGGAGACAACAAGGGTCAGCTTAAACAGATATTTCTATCGTCAAAGAGTCAACAGACTATGAAAGCTTATGTTGAAAGCCTGAAACGGCAATTGAATATAGTGCTTAATAGAGATTTGATATTGTAGTAAACCCTGCAAACTCAGGCAACTGAGTTTGTTTAGCAAATGCTGCTTCTACACCGATCAGTATGCATTATTACGCTCGGGGTGTAATTAAATAATATATTAGCTATCAGGTACTTATGGGCAATAGTGATAACTACGTGAGGTGTTGCTACTTAATCAAACCAAACTTCTGCATTTTATATCTTAAAGCATCCCTGGAGATGCCAAGCAATTTTGCTGCTTTTGTCTGGTTACTGCTAACTTTTTCTAATGCTTGAGTTATTAAATCTTTTTCTACATCCTTAAGTGAAATTCCTTCATTAGGCAAATCAATTGGTGCACTGTCTGAAGAAACCTCCTCGGATTGATTCATTATCTCTGATGGTATGTGGTCAAGATTTATGATTCCAGTATCTTCAAGTATAAAGATCCTCTCAATTATATTTCTGAGTTCTCTTGCATTACCGTACCAAGGGTAATTTAATAAAAGCTTTTGAGCTTCATTTGATATGCCTGTAATGTTTTTCTTGAACTCCTTATTAAACCTCATGATATGGTGCATTGCCAGAGGTATGATATCTTCTTTCCTCTCCCTAAGGGGAGCTATATATATGGGAAGAACTTTCATTCTGTAGTATAGGTCAGCTCTGAACTCGCCATTTTTTACTGATTTTTCAAGATCCTTTTTGTTTGTCGTTGCGATAACTCTCACATTAACTTTTATGTCCTTTAATCCCCCGACTTTTTTAAATGTTTTTTCTTCTAATGCCCTTAATAATTTTGCCTGAGTGGATTGTTTTATGTCTCCGATTTCATCAAGATATACTGTCCCTCCGCCAGCGAATTCAAACAACCCTTTCTTTGACGCTTTAGCGTCAGTAAAAGCACCTTTTTCATAACCGAACAATTCGCTTTCGATAAGTGCCTCTGGTATGGCTGTACAGGTGACTTCTACGAATGGTTCTGAAGCACGTGGACTGCAATAATGGATAGTTCGAGCAAGAAGGCTCTTCCCTGTTCCACTTTCCCCTTGAATAAGTATAGTGTTTGCATCGCTTTCAGCTATTTTTTGGGCAAGAAATATTATCTCTTGCATTGCTGGTGATACACCCACAATATTATCGAAGCTATACGTATCATATTTCTCTTCTCTCAGATAATTAACTTCTCTCTTGAGGTTAACTGTTTCCAGCGCCTTGTTAATTAGAACTGAAATTCTGTCCAGTTCAAAAGGCTTTTCTACAAAATCATATGCCCCTAATTTGATAGCCGATACAGCGGTCTCAATATCACCATGGGCAGTAATGATAATTATCACTACTTCATTGTTAATTTTTTGCATGGCCTTGAGAGTTTCGATACCACCCATCCCTGGCATATTCAGGTCAAGCAGCACAACATCGGGTATTTCTGATCTAAAAGCTTCAAGACCTTCTTCACCGGATTCAGCAGTGAATACTTCAAGACCATCTTTTTCCAGATGTTGCTTAAGGCTTTTTGTAATAAATGATTCGTCATCAATGACTAAAATCTTTCCGAAACTCAAGTTGCCTCCTTCTTAATATTAATCACTATCGGTATTGACCGCCATAGCATTTTGAATTAATAAAGTCATGAATTACTCATAGCTGAAAGGTATATTATGAATTCACTGCCCTTGCCAACTTTACTCTTAACTAAAATTTCTCCACCATGTTCCTGTACGATCCGTTGACTTATAGGCAGGCCTAATCCTGTT
>CAYPIT010000013.1:0-19076 GCA_964410825.1 uncultured Nitrospiraceae bacterium | reverse complement strand
TCGGATAAAAAAAAAATGGGAATTACCGGAATCTGAAGTCACCCCGGAATCTATAAGGCTGAGAAAAAGAGTCCTTGAGGCTAATAAAAGGCCGAGATGGAAAGGGTAAGCTACTGCTCCATCATCTTCTTGACGCCCGGGAAGGCGTCTATATTTGTGTGAGGGATAAAGAGGCCCGACACGTAATCATCCATAAACGAGCGTGAAACAGACAGCTCAAGATAAGTCATCTTTTTTGAAATCTCTTCTGCTTCAGCTCGCATTTTTTGTGAAAGGATACAGAGGGAGGCTCCAATAATTGATGTATTTCCCATGTATTCAAATTTATCTTTTGGCAGCTCGGGGAGCATGCCGAGGATGATAGCCTTTTCAACATCAAGAAATTTTCCGAAACCGCCTGCTATGTATACTCTGCTGACATCATCGAACGTAAGCCCGACTTCAGTTAACAGGGTAGTGAAGCCTGCGTAAATAGCAGCCTTGGCCCTTATGATATTTTCGATATCAGGTTCGGTCAAAACAATATCTCTTCCATTGCCGGAATAAATGACAAACTCCGGACCGTCTTCCCCATCCCTTACCCTGTCTGAAACTTCTTTTTGTAATTTTCCCTTCGGGTCAAGAATGCCGGCTATAAACATTTCTGCGATAGCATCGATCATTCCTGAACCGCATATGCCGACCGGCTCTGATTCTTCACCGATCACCTTTATCTCAAGTTCACGTGTATCAGGGTTAATCATTACACCTTCTATTGCACCGTCAGTTGCCCGCATTCCATGTTTTATGCCGCTTCCCTCAAAGCAGGGACCTGCAGAGCAAGCTGCTGACATGAGCCACTCTGAATTGCCGATAACTATTTCACCGTTCGTGCCTATGTCGATGAATATGCTTGTATCTTCCTTTTCATGAACTCTCGATGCGAGTATACCCGATACTATGTCACCTCCGACATAGCTTGAAACACATGGAAACACATATACAGGCACACTGGGATGAACCTTTATTCCCAATTCGCCTGAATATGAGAGAGGAAACATATTCGCTGTCGGAATATAGGGCTCCTCCCGAATTGATGAAGGGTTGAGTCCTAAAAATAGATGTGTCATTGTTGTATTACCAGCAATAACCAGGCAATCGATCGAATCGATATTTATTTTGTGACTTTCCAAAAGCAACAAAAGCAGTTGATTAATATCCGATATAACGGCCCTGTGTATATTATTCATCTCGTTATGCTCTGTTGCATTCACTATTCTCGTGATAACGTCATCGCCAAATCTGATCTGAGAATTATAGGTAGAGGCTACATCTATGAGAGTTCCGTTAGAAAGATCGACAAGATAAACAACAATCGTTGTAGTGCCTATGTCTACGGCAACACCGTACTGCGGGGTTTGTTGTTTGCCATGGAAGATATTAATAATCTCATCACAGTCTTCGCTATGAATTGTACTGAGTGTTATCTCCCAGTTTTCTTTCCTTACTTTTTGAGCCAGGTTGAGAAGGAACCTGAAAGGTACCCTTAAACAGCCCAGGCCCCTGGAGGAAAGCTCTCTCTTAAGTCTTTCGAGATCACTTATGTTGTCATCAAGTGAAGGCAGAGGAAGCTGCATAACCCGTCTCTCGGTCAGTGGATTTATCTCTGTACCTGTGGCATTAAGCAAATTCTGAAGATCCCTGGACTTTCCTGTTGCAACCTTGCCTTCAACGGTCAGGACAGATTCCTTTGGTATATCAATAACTACATTTTTGGTTGGATATGAGCTGCAGGCGATAGCATAACCCTTTCCAATCTCATCTCCGGACAGTTTTATCCTGGATTTGAATTCGGCCTGACCCGATTTTATGATAATTTTGCATTTCCCGCATGTGCCTTTCCCTCCGCAGGACGAAGTAAGATATATACCTGCCTGTTTTAATGACTCAAGAATTGAGGTATCCGGTTTTACCTTAATATGTTTGCCGGAGGTAAGGGTGATCTTCATGGTTTTAAAAAAAATAAAGATTAAAGATAAAAAATATAAAATCAAAATTAAGGAAATAGAGAAATCTAATTAAATTACTCCGATTTTTTTATTTTTGCTTTTTTATCTTTTATTTATTGAGTTGTTTAACAGCATCCATTGCATGGTACGTGAGAATAAGATCTGCACCTGCCCGTTTGAAAGATATCAATAGTTCCATCATGACTTTGGTTTCATCTATCCATCCCATTTTTGCAGCAGCCTTTATCATTGAATACTCTCCGCTTACATTATATGCCGCAACAGGAAGGTCAGATGAATCCTTTATATCAGAGATGATATCCATGTAGCTCATGGCAGGTTTTACCATAACTATATCAGCGCCTTCTTCGATATCAAGCTCCACCTCCTTAAAGGCTTCCCGTCTGTTTGCCGGGTCCATCTGATATGACCTTCTGTCCCCAAAAGAGGGGACTGATTCAGCGGCTTCCCTGAATGGCCCGTAAAATGCAGATGCATATTTTGCCGCATAACTCATTATAGGTATCTCTTCAAATCCGTTAGCATCCAGCACTTCCCTTATTGCCGCAACCCTGCCATCCATCATATCCGAGGGAGCGACCATGTCTGCGCCGGCTTTGGCATGAGAAAGGGCTTCTCTGGCAAGAAGCTGAAGAGTAGGGTCATTCAACACCTTACCATTTTTTACAATACCGCAATGTCCGTGACTCATATATTCACACATACAGACATCCGTTATTACTATAAGGTCAGGTACTTTGTTTTTTATTGCTTTTATCGCCTGCTGTACAACTCCCTTAGCGCTGTATGCCTCTGAACCTCGCTCATCTTTATGTTCAGGAATACCAAAAAGGATAATGGCAGGAATGCCAAGTTTATAAACCTTATGTGCCTCTTTCATGATTTCATCTACAGACAACTGAAAACATCCAGGCATTGAAGATATTTTTTTTCTGACGCCCTTCCCAGATGTAACGAACATAGGATAAATCAAATCATCAGGAGTCAGGTTAGTCTCTCTCAGCATATTTCTTATAACATTATTGGCCCTAAGCCTTCTCGGTCTGTTAATTGGAAAAGACATGTTCAACTCCTTTCAAAAAAGATTAAAATTTAAAAATCAAAAAGCAAAATTAAGGAACCAGTTAATTAAAGTTGCTTTACTCAATAACTTTAAAATTTGATGTTTGATTTTATTATAAGTATATCAAATTTCATATTTTTACTCAGATTGATCACAGGTCTGCATTATCGGGATTCGTAATCTTTATAAGGTTCAACATGTATAACTACATCAACGACTGAACGGAACTCTTTTTTGATGGCGTTTTCTACGGTGTGTGCAATGTTATGTGCGTCAAGTATCTTTGCATCAGGGTCAACATGGAGGTGAAGGTCTACATTTACAAAATCTTCATTTCCCCTTGTTCTTATTCTGTGGCAGTCCTTCACACCTCTGATTTTTACAACTAATTTCTTTATATCATCCGGATTAATGCATACCGTATCAGTAAGAACATTTGCAGCGGATTTGAGAATCACAATTCCCATTTTAGCGATAAATATTGTGATGATGAAAGCAGCTATCAAATCAACTATGGGATATCCGGCTTTTGCCGCAATAAGACTGATAACCACCGATAAGGATATATATATGTCAGACTGAGTATGCATCGCGTCAGCAATGAGAAAATCGCTTTTCAGTTCACGCCCCTTTCTGGATTCATAAGTCATGACCCACACATTGACAGCAACTGTCAAAGTCATCACTACAAAACTCATAATAGTTACATCAATCTCATGCGGTGCATTTAGTCTCAGATAAGATTCCCTCAGTATTTCGATACCAGCAGCAAATATGAGCACAACTATAGCGATCGTTGAGAGACTTTCAAATTTTCTGTGTCCATAAGGATGATCTGCATCAGGAGGTTGAGATGCTATCCAGATACCTATAAGGCCTATAATATTTGATGTCCCGTCGAAAAAAGAGTGAAAACCGTCAGAAAACATGCTTATGGAATCTATCGCATAACCATAAATTATCTTTGCAGTAGCTACGCAAATATTCAGAAGCAGTGTGAAGAACAGAACTTTTCTGACTTTACTGAGTCTTGACATAAGTAGAATTATACCATTCACGATCAGTCATAAACGATAATCATTTTCCGATGCAAAAGTTTGAAAAGATTCTGTTCAGGATGTCCTCAGGAGTAGTTATACCCTGAATCTCACCTATTGCATCGAGCATTTCTCTTAAATCAACCGAAAGGAATTCGGGGGAGAATTTTTCGTTTATACCGGCTATAAACGAATCCAAAGAAGAAACTGCCCGCTCTAAAGCATTTACATGTCTTACATTAGTAACGGTTTCTATTCCGGATGTAATTTTACCATGTAGAGCTGTCTCAACTATTTTCTCTCTCAATTTATCGAGACCGGTTCTCTTTTTAGCTGACACCTTAACAGTTTTATGAGACAGATCAACAGTTCCTTTATTTTTGAGGATAGATGAAAAAGAGAGAGGTTTTTGGGGCAGATCAACTTTATTGATCACGAATATGGTCTTGGGGATGCTCAAATTATTAATTAATTCCATGTCTGAATCATGCAGTGACTCGCTTCCGTCAATTATGACAAGAACCAGATCCGCATCTTCGATCGCCCTCAAACTCCTTTTCACAGCTTCCTGTTCAGCAATATCCTCAACGTTTCTGATACCAGCAGTGTCCATAATTTTTATTGGCAGGCCCTGAATATTCAGATACTCCTCAATTACATCCCGGGTCGTACCGGGCACCTCTGTTACTATTGCCCTGTCCTGATCAAGAACTGCATTCAGCAGAGATGATTTGCCGACATTCGGTCTTCCAACAATAGCTGTTTTAACGCCTTCTCTTAAAATTATTCCATATCGTGAACCTTCAATAAGTTTCAGCAGGGACTTGCGGATCTTCATGGCGCTCTTTTTCATTTGTTTTATAGAAACAGGCTCCAGATCCTCTTCAGGAAAATCAATGTATGCTTCTACAAAGGCTGTAAGTTCTATTAACTCATTTCTTATGGTTTCAATTTTGTTTGACAGGGACCCCTTGAGCTGACTCATCGCACTTTTCTGGCTTTCAACAGTCAGGGAATTGATAATATCCAGTACAGCCTCTGCCTGTGCAAGGTCAATCCTTCCATTCAGAAATGCCTTCCTTGTAAATTCTCCAGGTTCTGCAAGTCTGGCCCCGTTCGTCAGGGCCAGTTCCAGTATCCTCCTGAGAGGAATTGAACCTCCGTGACAGTTAATCTCTACGACATCTTCTCTTGTATAAGTGTTAGGTGATTTCATTATCGATACCAGCACTTCATCTATGATCTCTTTGTTTTTTGGATTAATTATATGACCGAAAATTATTCTGTGAGAATCGAAATTCCGGAGTTTTTTCTTTTTAGGAGAACGGAAAATGTTGTCAGCGATCCTTATAGAATCACTACCGCTTAATCTGACTATTCCTATTCCACCATGTCCGAGCGGAGTTGAAATGGCTGCTATTGTATCATCCGTAAACATAAAGGCAGTAGCCAGGGGCCTGGAGTCATCTATTACTTGGCTTTTTTGTTTACGAAATATTGCTGGATAATCCCAAGGGTGTTATTGACCAGCCAGTAAATGACGAGCCCCGAAGCAAATTTAAGAAACATGATCGTAAATATGATAGGCATAAACATCATTATCTTAGCCTGTTTTGGATCCATGGCGGATGGGGTCATTCTTTGCTGGAGTACCATTGTAAGGCCCATAACGATCGGAAGCACATAATAAGGATCTTTTACGGAAAGGTCGGTTATCCACAGTATAAATGGCGCCCCCCTCAATTCAATCGCTCTAAGCAGAACATTATAAAGAGCGATAAATACAGGTATCTGCAGGAACATAGGCAAACAGCCTCCTATAGGATTTACCTTATGCTTCTTGTAGATAGCCATAGTTTCTTTCTGCAATTTTACGGCATCATTCTTATACTTTTCTTTTAATTCTGCCATCAGAGGTTGAATCTTCTGCATCTTTTTCATCGATTGCTGGCTCTTGTGCAATATTGGTATGAACGGGACTCTTGTTACAATTGTAAGAACGATGATCGACCAGCCATAGTTGCCAAAAAATTTATAAAAGAATTTAAGTACCCAGAAGAGAGGCATCGCAACAATAGAAAACCAGCCGAAATCAATTATATGCTCAAATCCTTTGTCAAACGCCTTTAGCCTGTCGTATTCCTTGGGGCCGGCATAAAAAATAAAGTCATGTTTCTGAGGTGCCAATTTTAAAGCTATTCCGTATGCCGCGCCTTCCTGCCAGAGAGTTGCACCTTCAACAGGTGATAAAGGTATTATGGCTGAAGCAAAATATTTATCTTCCTGTGCTACCCATTTGATATTACCGGTCAGCAATTTCGGGCCATCACCATCATCAAACTCTTCCCGATCAGTCCCGATAAGCGCTACAGGTCCCTTGTGTTCCCTCTGCTGCTTATCGAATACACCGAAGTCAGTTCCTATCGGCAGAAGGAATGATGGTATCCCGGCAGTTTCTATAGAGAGGTCCATCCTGTAATCATCATTGTAAAAAACGAATTTTTTCTTTATGGTAACACCATTGTGATTATAGGTAAAAATTAATTCTCCCTCGGTATCTCCATGGTCGGATAGTATAATTTTTTTTGTGTTCACTGCATATATTAATTTTTGCGGCATATGGCGGTCCGGCCCCTCAAGAATTATAGACAGTGGTGGAACCGCTCCCGGCTCTTTTAACAGGACAAGAGGCATGTTATCCTGATCAGTATATTTTTTGAGCTCCCAGTATGATATGATGCCTCCCTGTGTGTAAAATACCGCTTTGTACAGGTCTGTTTCAACTACAACTTTGCTCCCTATATCACCTGTGATGACCGGCGGTTCAGAGACAACCGGTACCAAAGGTTCCTTTTGCGGTTGCTGCTTATCCGATACTTGAGGCGTTGATGCTATCTGTTGTCCTGGCACTAGACCAGGTGGCTGGTCCTCTGGAGGGTATAATTGCTTTTGAATAATCGACCATCCTATAAGAACGATTAGTGAAAGTAGTACAGCTGTAATTGTCCTTTTATCCATTATTTTGCTCTTTTAAGATACCTGCTTTGCCGGGTGAATAATCTGGGCTGAGACCTTTTAATGGGATGACCGGATCATATCCACCCGGATGAAACGGGTGACATTTAACAATTCGCCTAATAAAAAGCCACATGCCTTTTATTGCCCCGTACTCTTCTACAGCTTCCATACAGTAGCTTGAACATGTTGGATGAAATCTGCAGGATTGCGGGGAAAAAGGAGATATGAATTTCTTATACAGATTAATTACGATTCGCAATATTATTTTCACGATACATGAAATAAACGGTTTATTGGAATAAGGATTAGGCACGTTGATTAAACGGACAACTTTTTCCTGCCTTTGGCACGTCTTCTTTTTATTATCTGACGACCACCGCTTGTGCTCATCCTTGTTCGGAAGCCGTGCGTCCTTTTACGCTTTTTATTATGAGGACGATATGTAGTATATGTCATTGTGATCTCCTTAAATGATTACTGAGGAACCCGAGGAAAACAATTTGCTCAGTCCAATTTGGTATTTTACTTATAGCCCTAAAAAAAATCAATTATTGGAGAGGCATCACCCCATTATTGAGCCAGACAGTAAGAAAGGACGATTACTCACAACTTGCCGGATTTTCTCATAAATATCCAGAAATATTTTAAACTGGACAGGAGCATCGCAAGACCGAAGCCAATATATATTATAGCAAGGTACTGTTTTGGCACTGATGAATGTCTGAGTGTCATCCCCATGCCTATCATAATAATAATAATTATATAGCTTTTCCATGGCTGGAATGAAAAAATGCATAATCTGTCTTTATGGGTCAAAATACGTTCAGAGTTTTGCTTAACCAGTTTTAAGAAACCAAAATGGTATATAAAAAGAGCAAGTGTTATGCCGCACAATCCAAACCAGAATGCATTCGAAGCGCTGGTCTGAGTAAGCCATTCTGACGCAAGATTGCAGAGAATAATCCCTACAATGCACCATACGACTCCGGCAAGAATAATCAGGAGTTTTTTATCAACAGCAGGATTGAGATTTTTCATCTATGTCATTTCATTCCCACCTAACCTTCCCCGTCAAATGGGTAGGAATTACCTATAAAAGGCACGGGCATCGTGCCTCTACTGTTATGAAAATATCTTAAAGAGTAAAAACGTCACTGATATCCCGAGTAAAGCGCCGACTATAACCTCAACAGGTTTGTGTACCCCAACATAGACCCTGCTCTGAGCGATCAATATTGCCATGGTCAGTACGAGAATTGACGGCATAAAACTTTCGGTGATTAAAGTAACAGCTATCCAGACAGAAAATGCGACCGCTGCGTGACCACTCGGCATGCCCCCCCTTAGTGGTTTACCTTTTCCGAAAAAAGCCTTTGTTATTACGACCAGTATCAGCACAACAATAAGAGACACGGCAGCTATATCCGACCCTGCATGTTTTGCTATATTCAATCCAGCATAGAAAATTTTTTTTATCGGTTCAAACAATATGATATAGCCTATTACAGCGGCGCCAATTGCGGTTATCAAGACTGCTCCTGCAGCAATATCTTTAATTTCTTTCGCTTTTTTATCGTATTCCTTGAAAAGTATGTCTGTGATCGTTTCTATAGCTGTATTAATCATTTCCACAGAGATTACAACAACTGTCAGAATTACGAGAATCGCAAAATCTGACCAGCTTATGCCGAGCATAAAGCTTGCTATAAGCACCGCGATTGAAGCAAAAAAGTGGTAACGCATGTGACGCTGCGTTTTTACTGCGTGAAGAATCCCCTCTATCGCGTTATTAGCACTCTGAATCCATTTTCTTAGAGGCATCAAAAATCTCCTGCTCTTTTTTAATCATTGTTTTTGCAGTGGAACCTGAATTTTCATGCTCATAACCCATAAGATGCAAAGTCCCATGGATTAGCAGACGAGAAATTTCATCATAGAACCCTGAACACGAAATTTCTGCCTGGCGCTCTGCACATGGCACGTTTATAACGATGTCCCCGAGCACGTTAATACCGCCCTTCCGGGTTACCGGAATTTGAGCTTCGAAAGAAAGAACATCGGTGCTCTCGCTTATGCCCCTGTATGCACTATTCAGTTGCAGCATCTTTCTGTCACCAACAAACAGTATGCTTAACTCTGATGGAGGCTGTTCTAAAATGGTGAGAATATTGCAGGCCGTTTTTATTATTCTTGTCTTATTCAGGGATCGATGCCGCTGTTTGTTTCTGATGAGTATTTTCATGTTCCATATCAAAGCCGGGGTAATTGATTCGTTTGTGGTACATACTGGTTAGAAGATAAACAAAATTGCTCCTGATTTCCCGGATATCTTTAAGGGTAAGTTCACAATTATCAAGTTGACCATCAATGAAGCAATGATTGATAATCCTGTCAACAAGCATCGAAACTCTGGCAGGTGAAGTATCCGTCAGTACCCTTGATGCAGCTTCAACCGCATCTGCCATCAGTACAAGGGCAGCTACACGGCTTTGGGGTTTTGGTCCGGGATACCTGAAATCCTCTTCAGATAACGGCTTTATTGTATCATTCTGTTCCTTGGCCTTTTGATAAAAGAAAGTTTGTACTGATGTGCCGTGATGCTGCTGAATAATATCTATAACTACCGGAGGGAGATTATGCTTCTTTGCGAGCTCAACGCCCTCTTTTACATGTGACAGTAGAATAAGGCTGCTCATTCGCGGAGCAAGCTTGTCGTGTTTGCTTAATGTGGCGATCTGGTTTTCTATGAAATAATCGGGCATTTTGATTTTGCCAATGTCATGGTAGTAAGCGCTGACTCTTGCTAATAAAGGATTTACTCCGACCTCCTCAGCAGCAGACTCGGTCAGATTTCCTACAATGATGCTGTGATGGTATGTTCCGGGCGCTTCTACCAGAAGTTCCCGCATAAGAGGTTGATTAAGATCAAGTAACTCAAGGAGACTGATATCTGTTGTCATTTTAAAAACGTATTCAAAAAGAGGCAGAAGGGCTGATACCAGAGTTACAACAATGATTCCGTTCAATAAAGCGGATGTTCCGGCTACCAATGGAGAGATTGATATCAGCTGACTTTTGAACAGTGTAATTATCAGTGCGGTAAATAAACAAACCAGACTCATCGTAAAACCTGCCCTCCAGATTGCTGAACGTTTTCTGCATCTTATAACTCCGAACGAGGCGGTAAGACCGGATGCAAATACAAAGATTGAATACAGCGGGCTGTTCAGCCATAATCCGGCAATGAGACTTGTTATAACCGTAAATACTATGGCTGTATGAATATCAATTAACAGGGCAGTGAGCATAGAGCCTGTTGCAAGCGGGATAGCATATACAAGAAGGTTAGGATCAACTGTTCCTATCCATTTTGTGAATCCTTCAAGTACATAATAAAAGGTATGTCCAATAAGAAGGTTGCCTGACAGAAGTGTGCCTATAAGTAGAAGCATCTTATGATTTTTCTTTATCTCAGGCTTGTAACGTAGAAAATCTTTAAACATTATCATAAGAAGCAGCGCAATAATAAGTGAAATTCCGGTAATTTTTTCTAATGAGAACTTACTGTCCCAGATTACCGCAATATCCAGAAGTGCGGTAAATAGTGCAAGAAGGGAATATTTTTTGAGGCTGTCCCGGTTGATCTGGAAAAACTTGTTTTGCTTATCAACCGGCTTATTTTTTTTCATTGTTTATTATTACGGTTTTTTTCGAATTTGTCATAAGCCTTAATAATATCCTGGACCAGCTTATGTCTTACCACATCTTTTTCAGAAAAGTAAACAAAGGTTAATCTCTTTATTCCCTGAAGTATTTTCTCTGCCTCAATCAGTCCCGAATCTTTGCCGGAAGGGAGGTCGATCTGTGTGATATCCCCGGTAATTACAGTTTTAGAATTAAATCCCAGCCTCGTAAGGTACATCTTCATCTGTTCTGACGTGGTGTTTTGCGCTTCATCGAGAATAATGAAAGAATCATTCAGTGTCCTGCCTCTCATAAATGCAAGCGGTGCTATTTCAATAACTCCCTTATCTATTAGGCGGTAAGCCTTTTCAGCATCCATCATGTCAAACAGTGCGTCATATAGGGGTTTAAGGTACGGATTGACCTTTTCGAAAAGGTCTCCAGGCAAAAAACCGAGCTTCTCGCCGGCCTCGACAGCTGGTCGTGCCAGAATAATTCTGCTTACATGTTTCTGGACAAGCGCGTTTATCGCCATAGCCATAGCAAGATAGGTTTTGCCGGTTCCTGCCGGTCCTATGGCGATTACCATATCGTACTGTTTGATCGCTTCGATGTATTTCCTCTGCATTTCTGATCGCGGAACAATAAATTTCTTTTTTGATGATACAGGGATATTGCTCAGAAAGTATTCTTTCAGGGAGTTGGTGTCGGCACCTGGAGGGGTGCCTTGATTTGTTGACTGTTTATTCAGGTCAGGATCATCAATCGCCTTTAAAACATATTTAACGTCTTCCGGGCTAATGATATAACCATTTGAATTAATAGAATATAATTCTTTGATAAACTTCTTTGCTTTTATTACTGAGGGTTCTTCGCCCTGGAGAAACACCTTGCTGCCTCTTATCGAGGCTTCAATGCCAAGGGCCTCCTCCATAATCTTTAAAGTCTTATCAAGCCTTCCATATAAAGATGAAAGGTCTTTTTCTTCACCGAAATCCAGCTCGAGCTTAAGCGTATCCCTTCTCCTTTTCGCGGCAATAAGAAGCGGGAAATGCTTGATAATCACAATCACTTCCCGCTATATGATTTAAATATAAATCAAGAATTTCAATAAAGCAAGTAAAATTACAAAAAGTTCTGTAAAAAATTATTACATTACATGAAGCGCATTTTTTACTAGCCTATATTATTTACCCAGCAAAGCAGGTGTCAAAAAAAAACGTTTTGAATACGGCAATATGCATTTATATGAAACACATCTGTATAACGTATTAATATACACAATGTTTCAGAATCAGATCGGTAAAAGCCGCTCCCAAAACGTTTTTTTTTGACACCTGCTTTGATACAAGATATTTATGAATAATATGGGTTAATTATATTATCAGCATTGCATCACCGTAAGAATAGAATCTGTATCCCTTGTTTTGTGATTCAGCGTAGGTGTTCCTTAATGTGTCAAGTCCTGCAAATGCTGATGCAAGCATTATGGGTGTGGATTCCGGCAGGTGAAGATTTGTAAGGAGTGCGTCTATGATTCTGAATGTATAACCGGGGTAAATAAAAACTGAAGTCCGTCCCGTTCCAGCCTTAATTACATTGCTGCTGCTTTTTGATACTACTCCTTCAAGCGCCCTGGTGACGGTTGTGCCAACCGCGATAACCCTCCTGCCTTCTGATTTGGCTGAATTGATTGCAGATGCGGTTTCATCCGGGATTTCAAAATACTCTTCATCCATGAAATGGTCTGCGATATTTGCAACTTTAACCGGCTTAAAAGTGCCATAACCTATATGGAGGGTAATTGGATGTACTTCAATGCCTTTTGTCTTTATAGTGCGTAAGAGATTTTCTGTGAAATGCAGACCTGCTGTGGGCGCTGCAACAGCTCCTTCTTTTTCGGCGTATACAGTTTGATATTGTTCAAGGTCAGTCGTGGCCGAGTCTCTTTTGATATATACAGGAAGCGGCATAGCCCCTATCTTTCCAAGGTAGTTCCTGATATCAGTATTCTCATTGCCAGAAAAAGTAAATGTGACTTTGGCAAGAGATCTGTCAGATCGGGTCACCTGAGCCGTAATTTCCTGATCCAGGACTATGGTGCCTTCATTAATGTTTTTTGCAAGTGCGGTCCAGACATTCCTGCTGAGTTCTTTAAGCAATGTAATTTCTGCCTTCCCCCCCGAAGGTTTGCTACCGTATAACCGCACAGGTATAACCTTAGTATTGTTCAGAATAAGAACGTCGCCCTGATGCAGGTAAGACACAATGTTGCTGAATGATCTGTGTTCTGTTCTGGAAGATTTTCTTTGAAGAATCAGCAGCCTTGAGGAATCTCTTTTTTTCAAAGGCTGCTGGGCGATTTGCTGTTCCGGTATCATGTAGTTAAAATCTGAAAGTTTCATAGCGGTTATTTTACATGATTTCAAGTTACGCCCTTTGGAAAAGGGGGAACCAGGGGGATTTTATAAATAATTTTACTAAATAATCTCCCCTCACCCCTCTTTGTCAAAGAGGGGAATACAGTATGCAATGGGAGATTCAGCGCTCTGATTTAAAGGCGTGCAAATTCAAATCTTTATTATTTCTCAAACGGGTGCTGGGATAGAAATGGGCAAGGATTTCTGTATAATTTTTGCCTTCCCTTGCCATCGCAAGTCCCCCCCACTGGCTGAAACCAACTGCATGGCCGTAACCTTTACCGCTGAAGATAAACATATCACCATCCCTTTTCAGTGAAAAGTCTGTACTTGGAAGATTTTTATATCCCAGCAGTTTCCGAAGGTCAGTAGCCCTGATTTCTATTATTTCCTGTTCTGTTTCCCCGGATTCTATACCTGCCTTAAGCATCTTGACCCTGCCTGTTGCAGTATATGAAGAAATGGAAATATTTCTTAATCCCATTATGCCAAGACCCTCGTTAAGCTTATTCATAGAGAATCTTTTCTCCCATTTTTCATAGGGGGCATTTTTACTATTGCAGTCAACGGACTTCAGGTAAGGATAACTTCCATCCCATATCTCTTCAGGCAGTTCTGTCTTACCCTCGCATGTTGCATGAAAAACCGCGTTTACCGGTAAATCGTCAAAGGTCAGTATTTCGCCCTCAGTTACCTTCACAGCGTAAGATATCAGAGGGCTGGTATTCTCGCCTTCATATAACTGATGTCGTACACTGGAAGAAATATCGAAATATTTATGCAGATTTTGTGATTTGTGAAATGTTGCATATGATCTTGATATTACCGCCTGTGCTTTTAAGGTCTCTAATTCTTTTTCATCGCCAAGCTCTGATAAAACAACGCCTTCGATATATTCTTCAAAAGGCAGGTTCTTAACAGCATAAAGCCCATTCTTATCACTTATTACATCAAACGATCCCTTATAGAAGCGACCGTTCATAAAAACTTTTCCATTTAAAGAATAAAGTTTTTCAGCTTCTTCAGAAGGCAATGGATCATAAGGATTATCCATCATTAAAACCTTTATCATTTCATCAGCTCCTGCTGTATGCGCAAACATGAACAGTAACGAGCATATTACAAGAATTACACGGTTCATATACATTTCACTCATTATTATTTTCTGATAAAAAAATAGAATATTATGCTCAGCACGATACTCAACAATATACTCGTTGCAACGGGGAAATAAAATGTGAAATTCTTTTTTTGTATCACAATATCTCCCGTAAGCTTTCCAATAAAAGGAATTCCGCTGTTTCTGAATAACAGCAGTAATCCCCCGACAACGGCAATAATTATCCCACTAATAATAAGGAGTTTGCCAAGGTGCTGAATCGAATCAAACATATCTTTCTACATTATCATACTGATCAATTGTCTCGTCTTACTTCATTTCCCGCATTTCTCTCCCTCTGCAGTTTCTCTTCTCTGCTGAAAATACATCCGCAATATTTTTGCCTGTACAGGCCTAATTCCTTAGATAATGCCATTGCATTCCTGAAATATGGTCTGAAATCGTTCAGATAAAAAGCGATATTATATTTATCAGCAACTTCTTCACCGATAATTTTTATACCGTTAAAATCCTGATAAGGACTTATAAGCAGAGTAGTAGTAAATGCATCGAAGCCATTGAGCCGAGCATGTCCGGCAGTTTTTTCAAGACGCAGTCTGTAGCACAATTGACAGCGCTCAGGGGAGGGCGGGTTCGTTAATTCAAACAGATCGAAATATTCCTCTGGTTCGTATTCTTCGATAGATGATATATTTATATCCCAATCTTTTTTTAATTTCATTAGTGAATCAAGCCTCAGGCTGTATTCTTCAACAGGGTGTATATTCGGATTGAACCAGAAGCCCTGAAAGTCATGCCCTTCGGATTTCAGAATCTTAACAGGATAGAGGGCACAGTTACTGCAGCAGATGTGGAGGAGGATTTTCACAAATTAAAATCCTCCAGGGCACAACGGCACAACGGCGCAAAGTAAATTGAGTCTCAATGAATCAGAATAGTTCATTCGCATTGGTTTTCTTGATTCCAAAATGATCATAGGCAAGTTTTGTGGCTACTCTGCCTCTTGAGGTTCGTTCTATAAATCCTTCCTGCAGAAGAAAAGGTTCATACACATCTTCGATCGTGTCTTTCTCTTCCCTGATCGAAGAGGCAAGAGTCTCAAGTCCAACAGGTCCTCCGCTGTATTTTTCTATGATTGTGAGGAGCAGTTTTCTGTCCATCTCGTCAAAGCCCATCCTGTCAACATCCATCGCCACCAGCGCCTCATTTGTTATATCCATTTCTATTACCCCACTGCCCTTTACCTGGGCAAAATCTCTTGTACGTCTCAACAGACGATTGGCAATTCTCGGGGTTCCTCTTGACCGTGTGGCGATATCGGCTGCAGCATCTTTTTTTATTTCCGAATTCAATATACCGGATGAGCGGAGGAGAATTTTTTCAAGATCTTCAGGTTTATAAAAGTCGAGCCTGTTAATTATCCCAAACCTGTCTCTGAGCGGAGAAGTAAGCAGGCCGGTTCGGGTGGTTGCGCCGATCAGAGTGAATTTCGGAAGGTTTAACTTCAGCGACCTTGCGCTCGGCCCCTGGCCTATAATTATATCAAGAGCAAAGTCTTCCATGGCAGGGTAGAGAATTTCCTCAGCCACTCTTGGAAGCCTGTGAATCTCATCAATAAAGAGAATATCCTTATCGCCAAGATTAGTTAGTATCGCTGCGAGGTCACCCGGCCTTTCAAGCACAGGGCCGGATGTTACCTTGATTGCTGTGCCAAGCTCTACCGAGATTATATGGGCGAGTGTTGTCTTGCCCAGTCCCGGAGGGCCGCAGAACAGCACATGGTCAAGAGACTCGTCCCGCTGTCTTGCCGCCTGAATAAAAATCTTCAGATTCTCTTTAATTTTTTCCTGGCCAACGAACTCGTCAAATGACTTGGGACGCACACTCTGTTCAAAGTTAATGTCGTCAGGGTCTGCCTCAGAGGTGATAGATCTTTCAGGTAAGTTTTCCATAGGTAGTTATCTGTTATCCGTAAGATATTTTAATGCTTCTCTTATTATATCTTCAATAGCTTCTGATCCGAGTTTTACTGCTTTATGCACTGCGTTTTCTGACAACGACCGCTTATATCCCAGGTTGACCAGTGCGGATATCGCATCATCCGAAGCAGAGAGTTTGTGAGATGATAATGTTTTGTCATGGCCTGCTGAAGGGAGCTTGCCTTTGAGTTCAAGTATAAGCCTTGCCACCGTTTTTTTGCCCAGCCCCGGGATCGTAGAGAGCATCGATACATCTTCATTGTGCACTGATTCGACAAATTTCTGGACAGGCATGCCCGAAAGTATAGCAAGAGCGAGTTTGGGACCAACACCACTGATGTTCAGAAGAATTGAAAAAACTTTTCTCTCCTCCTCCTCAATAAATCCGTACAGTTGCAGGGCATCTTCCCTGACATGAGTATATGTGTGAAGAAAAACTGATTTGCCCTGTTCCGGTATGTCAGCCAAACTGCGCAGGGGCACGCTTACATGATAGCCTATTCCGCTAACATCTACTATGACCCCTTCCGGTTTTTTGCTAAAGACTGTGCCTTTTAAAGATGCGATCAAAAGAAATCCTCCAGTCTGTCTGGCATCTATTTTAACTGAAAGGATGAATTAATGTGGCATATGCAGAGAGCAAGTGCGTCCGAGGTGTCTTCACTAAGCATAGCTTTTGAAGGATCAAGGTTTAATATTCTTTTTACCATTTCCTGAACCTGTCTTTTTTCAGCCCTGCCGTATCCGGTGAGTGCCATCTTCAGTTCTGTCGAGTTGTATTCAAAAACCGGAAGTCTGTTTTCAGCCGCAATCAGCAGAACAACACCTCTGGTTGATCCAAGAGCAAAAGCCGAACGAATACTCTTGTGATAAAAGATTTTTTCGAGGCATAATTGGGAAGGTTTGTATTCATTAATAATTGCGGTGAGAGAAACGTGGAGTATCTTGAGTCGATCAGGCAAGGGGTCTTTTTTCTTTAATTTAACATCACCGGAATTTACGTGATGTATATCTCTGTTATTCAGAGTTTCTACAATTCCGTATCCACAGCAGACGGTTCCGGGATCGATACCTATTATTCGCATTTTAATTTAAGGCATATAATCGTCTGGAATATCGAAGTTTGCATAAACATTCTGGACATCATCGTGGTCTTCAATCGCATCCATCAGTTTTAGCATCTTTTTAGCATCATCAGTTTCAAGCTTCACATAATTCTGAGGGATCATTGTTATCTCTGCCATGTTAAGTGAAATATTGTTTTGCCCGAGAAACTCTTTTGCGCTGTTTAAATCTTCGGGCGATGTTGTTATCTCGTAATTTTCCTCACCAGGATCATTCCTGAAATCCTCGGCGCCTGAGTCAAGAGCGAAAGACATTAAAGAATCCTCATCAATGCTGTCTTTGCTCACAAGGATGTACCCTTTCTTGTGAAACATCCATGACACGCAGCCTGACTCGCCCATGCTGCCGTTATGTTTCGTCAAAATATGCCTGATTTCACCAACGGTCCTGTTCTTATTGTCTGTCAGGATTTCGATCAGTATTGCGACCCCTCCGGGTCCGTAACCCTCATATATTGATTCTTCATAAGTGGCGCCGGGGAGTTCACCGGTCCCCTTTTGTATGGCCCGTTTGATGTTATCTGAAGGCATGTTGGCTTCCCTTGCCTTTTCAACAGCAAGTCTGAGCCTCGGATTCATTTCCACATTACCCCCACCAATCCTTGACGCAACACTTATTTCTTTTGAAAGCTTTGAAAAGACCTTGCCTCTCTTAGCATCGACAACAGCCTTTTTGTGCTTGATTCCGGCCCACTTTGAATGTCCAGACATGATCTATACATCTCCTTTGATAAAATTATGATGTGATGAATTATAAGAAATGTAGCTACTTATTGGCAAATTCACTCCACTCCATGTCCACACCGGGAGTGGACGCTGGAAGTGATATGATATACTGTTGTTAATATATCATCATAATTATCTTGCTTTTAGGGGACTGGCAATGCCAATTAGGAAAGAAGCGTTATCTGTGGGACAGGTGTATCATGTTTTCAGTAGAAGCATAGCCGGATACAGAATATTCACTGGCGACAGAGACTGTCAGAGAATGTTGATGATTTTAAGATACTACAGGCAGATGGAAGCTGGGATTAAGTTTTCCAGGTTTCTGAAATACCAGGATAAGTGTAAGCAGCGGAATGATGACAGGCTTGTAGATATTATAGCCTATTGTCTTATGCCGACGCATATTCACTTGATTCTCAGGCAGTTGAAGGAAGATGGAATTTCAACTTATATGAGAAAAGTGCTTAACAGTTATGCGCGTTATTTCAATACCAAGTATGACCGAAAGGGCCCTTTGTACGAGGGAAGATTCAGGAATGTACCGATTGAAAGCAACGAACAACTTTATCATCTCACCAGGTATGTGCACCTTAATCCGGTAACGGCACATCTCGCAGAAATACCGGAACAATGGCAGGCATCGTCTTACAGTGAGTTTATATTAGATTGTGATAATGATGAAACGCTTTGTACTTATGGTGATCTCTTAGACATTGACAAGGAGGCATACAGAGAGTTTGTTATGAGCAGACGGGACTACCAAAGAGAATTGGAAAAAATAAAACACCTGACAATTGAATAAGTTTTCCTATGTTCACACCGGGAGTGGGCATAGGCGGGGGCACGGAGGAAAATAATAAAAAAAAGGCGTCCCGAATATTCGGGACGCCTTTGGT
>CAYPIT010000012.1:0-19322 GCA_964410825.1 uncultured Nitrospiraceae bacterium | reverse complement strand
TTGCGGTAAAGATCCCAAGATTAAAGATTTGAACGATTTGCCGGAAGAGTACTGTTCGATATAAGTTCGTTACCATGTATTCGTTATCATTTATTGTTTGGCAATTTAATTAGATGTCATTCCCCGACTTGATCGGGGAATCCAGTGTTTTCTTAGATGTCTGGATTGTCCGGCCCCCGATAATCGGGACAGGCAAGCCGGACAAGGACATAAATAACTTTATACACAGACTTTAATTAATAGCAATATGGAGGATAAATAAGTGGGTTTTGTTGAAGGGCTAAAATGCAGGGAGTGTACAAGGGAATATGCAGTTGAACCGATATATGTGTGCGAATTCTGCTTTGGTCCCCTGGAAGTTGTTTACGACTATGACGGGATTAAGAAAGTTCTGACAAAGAAAAAGATCAAATCAAGACCGCAGAATTTATGGCGCTATAAAGAACTGTTGCCTATTGACAAAGAGCCGACAAGCGGCCTTCATTCCGGGTTTACCCCACTTGTCAAAGCTGACAAACTTGCGAAGCATCTTGGCCTCAAGGAACTCTACATAAAAGATGATACAGTTACCCATCCCACTCTTTCTTTCAAGGACAGGGTAGTTGCGGTCGCATTATCAAAGGCAAAGGAGTTTGGTTTCGATACAGTGGCTTGTGCGTCTACAGGCAACCTGGCTCATTCTGTCTCAGCGCATGGGGCTGCCGGAGGATTTCAAAGGTATATATTTATACCTGCTACCCTTGAACACAGCAAAATAGTGGCATCCCTGGCCTACGGACCTAACCTTATTGCGGTTGATGGCAACTATGATGATGTGAACAGATTGTGCAGTGAAATTGCAAATAAATATAACTGGGCATTTGTGAATATAAATATCAGACCCTTTTATGCTGAAGGGTCAAAGACACAGGGATATGAGATTGTGGAGCAGCTCGGATGGCGAGTTCCCGATGCAGTTGTTGTTCCATGTGCGAGCGGTTCACTCATGACAAAGATCTGGAAGAGTTTTAAGGAAATGAAACAGATCGGACTGATTCATGAAATACATACAAAAACATTCTCAGCACAGGCTACAGGATGCTCGCCTATTGTTAAGGCTATAAAAGACGGCGTTGATGTTATAAAACCTGTGAAACCCGCAACGATCGCCAAATCACTCGCGATCGGAAACCCTGCGGATGGCTTTTACGCAACGCAGGTAATAAAAGAAAGTGGAGGCTTTGGAGCTGATGTATCTGACGATGAGATAGTTGATGCTATAAAGCTGCTTGCTGCGACTGAAGGGATTTTTTCTGAAACCGCCGGGGGTGTCACACTGGCATCGGCAATCAAGCTTATAGAGAGCGGCAGGATAGGAAAGGATGACGTGACTGTATTATGCATAACAGGAAATGGTCTTAAGACAAAGGAAGCTATTGTTGGCCGAACAGTTGAACCGTATCATATTGATCCGAATCTGAAATCTTTTGAGCAAACATTAAATAAAATAATAAACAGGTAACGTTTACCGGCCAATTAATAATCAATAACGAATAACGATTTCATCAAGGAGGACTATAAATGGCAGTCAAGGTAAAAATTCCGGTACCGCTTCAGAGATTGACTCAGGGGAAAGAAGAAGTCGAAGGTAACCCAGGCACAATAATTTCGCTTATCGAATGTCTGGACAAAAAATATCCCGGATTAAGCGAAAGAATATCAGAGGGTGGCAAATTAAGAAGGTTTGTGAATCTATACGTAAACGAGGAAGACGTGAGATTCATGAAGAACGAAAATACAGAAGTTAAAGACGGCGATGAAGTTTCTATCGTTCCTGCGATTGCAGGCGGGTGTATTCTTGATTAAGGGCAAGACTATAAGTTTTCTTTTTAAATACAAGATACATTTAAAGAGGGGGGAAGACAAATGAAGACAAGGGTTAAGCTTACCTTTCCGCAGAACCTGATAAAGGAGCCGGTAATATTTACCATGGCGAAAAAATTTAACATAATACCGAATATCAGGAGAGCAAGGGTAACTGAGACGGTTGGAGAGATGGTTCTTGAACTCGATGGATCTGATGAAAATATTGAAAAAGGGATTGAGTCAATCAAACAGCAGGGCGTTGATGTTGAACTGGTGGAGGGCGACATTCTGGAATAGTTATGCAACCATGGCATGGACTGATTAACCGGTACAGGGAATTTCTTCCTGTTACAGACAACACTCCCGTTATTTCCCTCAATGAAGGGAACACACCTTTAATAAAAGCATCCAGCCTTCGGGAAATAATTCAGGCTGAAATTGATCTCTACTTTAAATTTGAAGGCGCAAATCCAAGCGGTTCATTTAAAGACCGTGGTATGACAGTTGCGATCTCAAAAGCGGTAGAAAAAGGTTCATCTGCAGTTATATGTGCATCTACGGGCAACACTTCAGCATCCGCAGCAGCATATTCGGCCCGGGCCGGGATCGGTGCTATTGTGATTATTCCGGATGGTCAGATAGCGATGGGTAAACTTGCCCAGGCTACGATACATGGTGCAATGGTAATTCAGATTAGTGGAAATTTTGATGATGCATTACGGATTGTCATGGAACTTGTTGACAGACATCATTTTGCGCTGGTCAATTCCATAAACCCATTCAGAATAGAGGGACAGAAAACAGCCGCTTTTGAAATTTGTGATCAGCTTGGCAGCGCGCCAGCATATCATGTGCTTCCAGTTGGTAATGCCGGTAATATTACAGCTTACTGGAAAGGTTATAAAGAATATCATTCAGCCGGAAGGACAGAATCATTACCCAAAATGCTTGGATTTCAGGCTGTAGGGGCGGCCCCCATTGTAAGAGGCAGGCGTGTTGAAAATCCTGAGACTGTTGCAACAGCCATAAGAATAGGCAATCCTGCCAGCTGGAAGGCAGCGGAAGCCGCAAGGGACGAGTCAGGCGGACTTATATCTGAAGTCTCCGATGATGATATTCTCGGTGCCTATAAGTTTATTGCGTCAAGGGAAGGCATATTCTGTGAGCCTGCATCTGCTGCGTCTCTTGCAGGAGTCATAAAGCTTTCAAAAATGAATCATTTCTCGAAAGGCGATACTGTTGTATGTACTCTCACCGGTCACGGATTAAAAGATCCTGACAATGCGTTGGAGCTGTCAAAGGCTCCTGTCAAGGTTGATGCTACTCTTTCAGCAGTAGAACATGTTTTGAAAGGCTGTTGCATTTAGATATTCTATGTATTTCCCCGTTGTTTCTTTTCTTCTTCTTTTTTCTTTGCCACGCAATAAATTCCTTCGCCTTTCATTGCCGGGCCGAAACATGCATTGCATGATATACATTCTGCCTTACTGTGGTCACCGGATTTCCAGCGGTTAATTAGTCCGGGCTCACGAATTAACGGGCGGCTCAATGATATATAATCCGTAATGCCATTCGCTACCAGTTGTTCCGCGATGGTATAGGAACGAACACCGCCGACAAGAATCAAGGGAACATTGATCTGTTTTTTATAGCGGGAGGCAGCTTCACGGTAAAAAACTTCTTTTTCTTCTGAATCGATTCCGGCTCTTACCGGGACCAGTTTCTTGTCGGACTGTATTGTCCCGCCGCTCATCTCGATTGCGTTAATACCTTCATTTTTCAACATCCCGGAAATTTCGATCGTCTCGATGATCGTAAGACCGTTTTCGAGAAAATCTTCGGAATTAATTTTTATTAAAACAGGGAAGGCGCTGCCTGTGGTATTTCTAATTGCACGATATGATTCGAGGACAATGCGGGCACGGTTTTCGAGGCTTCCACCGTATTCATCCGTTCTTTTATTATAAAAGGGCGAGAGAACCTCACACAAAAGGTAACCGTGTGCGGCATGAATCTGTACACCGTCAAAGCCCGCTTTTTTGGCCCTGCCTGCGGCTTCACCAAATGCCCTGACAGTTTCTGAAATTTCATCAAGAGTCATCTCACTGCAGAGACGGTTTCCGTTAACCTCAAAAACTGATGGCCCGACAGCTTCCATTCCTGAGAGTTTTGTGTCTGCCTGACATCCTGCATGTGCGAGCTGAACAATTATTTTTCCACCTTCTTTATGCACTGCATCAGTCAATCTGCGTAGACCGGGAATATGTTTGTCATCATTAATCGCAAGCTGATATGGACCGGCCTGACCAACGGCCTGCACATAAGCATGCCCTGATATAATAAGTCCGACTCCGCCTTTTGCAAGATTCACTATTGTTTCGACTAATAATGGAGTGCAGGAACCATCTGACCCTGCCATTCCCTCCCATGTAGCGGAACGCACAAAACGATTTTCTAATAGCAGGGTATTAAGTTGTGAATTTTCGAAAAGTTTAGACATGATTAAAGTCCTTTCATATATGAACTGGAAGTTGCATGCTCATAATCATAAATGATTCAATTGGTTATGGGCAAGGGGATATACAGTGCTCGTGGCTATGTGTTTGGTGATTGTTAAAATACGGAAGCTTACAGTATGGAACTGTGTAAGGATGAAATTGGACTCTTCACTTTTGTCCGGAATAAAAGTTAATATAATTCTTGTTTTTATAGCTGAAATTATAGTAATTTTTCCCCATATCCCGTCATATCAGGCGGAGGATGAACACAGGGGTAGATTTCAATGAAATACATTGTACTCATTGGAGATGGGATGGCCGGAAGGCGCTTAAAGGCGCTTGGCAACAGGACATGCCTTCAAAAAGCGCGAACGCCTAATATGGACAGGCTTGCCAATGAAGGTGAAATTGGCAAGGCAAGGACTGTACCTGAAGGGTTTGAGCCCGGCTCTGATGTGGCAAATTTGTCCATACTCGGTTACGATCCAAAGAAATATTACAGCGGGAGGGCGCCGATCGAAGCACTTTATCAGGGGATAAAACTTGGGCCAAAGGATATCGTGTTCAGGTGCAATCTTGTTAATTTGATATTTGTAAGGGATAATGAGATAGGCAATTCTATAATGAACGATTACAGCGCGGGTCACATAACGACCAGTGAATCAAGGCGTCTTATTAAATTTATGGACGAAAAACTGAAGCTAAGGGAGATAAAATTCTATCCGGGAGTAAGTTATCGTCATCTTATGGTGTGGAAAGGCGGCAGGGAAAATATCAGTTGCACTCCTCCGCATGACATAACCGGAAAGAAAGTCAACGGATATCTGCCGAAAGGGAAGGGAGGAGAAGTTATTTTCAACCTCATGAAAACATCGAACGATATCCTTCCGTACCATCCGGTTAACAGGGCAAGAGTAGTAAGGGGTTTGCCGGCTGCAAACAGTATTTGGCTTTGGGGGCAGGGCAGGCTACTGAAGATGCCGGGGTTCAGGAAGAGATACGGTCTAAATGGTGCATTGATTTCAGCAGTCGATCTTACCAAGGGTCTTGGAGTCGGTACGGGTTTCAATATCATTAACGTAAAAGGGGCTACAGGATATATCGATACTAACTATGCTGGCAAGGCCAATGCAGCGTTAAAAGCACTTAAGAAATATGACCTGGTCTATGTTCATGTAGAAGCTCCTGATGAAGCAGGTCATAGCGGGGACATAAAGAATAAGATAAAGGCGATCGAAGACTTTGATTCAAAAGTTGTTGGCACTGTGTTGAGAGGTATGAAAAAAAGCGGAGACTATAAAATACTTTTGATGCCGGATCACTTTACGCCTATCAGCGTAAGGACTCACACTAATGACCCTGTTCCGTTTGTTATATTTGGTGGAGATGTGACCAATAAAAAATCAAAGACAAGGGGCAGTGGATATTCAGAGAATATATGCAGGATGAAAAACATACGTGTTTTTGATAAAGGGTATAAGTTGATGGACTATTTTGTTAATGCCTGACTATGTTGTCATGAAATGTGAGGTATGCGAATAAAATGTTAAAATTCCGAAATCCGAACTGGAGGGAATTAACTTAAATTGGCTTTAATTGTTCAAAAATACGGCGGGACATCAGTTGCTGATACAGACAGAATAAAAATGGTTGCTGAGAGAGTTGTGTCAGCAGCGTCAAAGGGCGACAAAGTTATTGTAGTTGTATCGGCAATGGCTGGTGAAACCGATAAGTTTGAAAGACTGGCGTCAGAAATAACAGATTCACCTGATGAAAGAGAGATGGACCTGTTGCTTTCATCAGGCGAAAGAGTTGCCAGCGCCTTGACAGCGATGGCTATTCAGAAACTCGGTTATGAATCGATGAGTCTTACAGGCAGGCAGGTCGGGATAGTCACAGACAGTTCCCACACAAAGGCTCTGATTGAGCATATAGAGACGAGCAGGTTGAAGGCTGTCCTTGACGAGAACATGATTCCTGTTGTTGCCGGGTTTCAGGGGATAAACGAATTTTCTGATGTGACGACTCTGGGAAGGGGTGGTTCTGACACAACGGCCGTAGCGATCGCAGCTGCCCTTAAAGCGGATATATGCGAAATATATACAGACGTTGAGGGCGTGTTCACATCAGATCCGAGAATAGTCTCTGCTGCAAAAAAGATGGAAAGGATCTCTTATGACGAGATGCTTGAGATGGCTAGTCTCGGCGCAAAAGTCCTTCATGGCCGTTCTGTTGAATTTGCCAAGAAATATAATGTGCCCTTAGTGGTCAGATCGAGTTTTAATCATAGCCCGGGAACTCTTGTCACAAAGGAGGATGGAGAAATGGAGAAAATTATCGTTACAGGCGTTACTCAGGAAAAGAACCAGGCAAGAATTACTATCATGGGAGTGCCTGACAGGCCGGGCATAGCCGCTTCTGTGTTCAAGGCGGTTTCCGGCGCCAATATAATCGTAGACATGATTGTTCAGAATGTAAGCAGTGATGACCATGCAACGGATATCTCCTTCACGGTGTCGAAAGCTGACGGCAATAAAGCCTTTGAAATTATAAAAAAGGTTTCTGATGATATGGGCACAAGGGGCGTGAATATGAATTTAGAGGTTGCAAAGGTTTCTATCGTAGGGGTGGGAATGCAGTCTCATTATGGAGTTGCGGCCCAGATGTTTGATACATTGTCGCGAGAGGGGATAAATATTATGATGATCAGCACTTCGGAGATTAAAATATCGTGCATAATCGATGAACATGATATAGATAAGGCGGTAAAGGTTTTGCATGACTCATTTGAGCTTGCAAAAGAGTAATAATTAATTTAAAGTTTCGTAGGGAAACATGAAAAAAATCGAAATTTATGACACTACTCTTCGTGACGGCGCTCAGTCAGAGGGCGTCTCTTTTTCAGTTGAAGATAAGTTAAGAATTTTAAACAGGCTTGACGAATTCGGGATTCACTATATTGAAGGTGGCTGGCCGGGGTCTAATCCACGTGATGCTGAATTCTTTGAGGCTGCCAAGAAACTGAAATTAAAAAGCTCGAGCCTTGCTGCCTTCTGTTCAACCCACAGGGCCTCTGTTAAGGTACATAAGGATCCGAGCATAAGTATGGTACTCGCTGCTAAAACGCCTGTTGTGACCATTTTTGGCAAGACATGGGATTTTCATGTAAAAGAGGCGCTCAGGATTTCACAGCAGAGGAACCTTGACCTTATATTTGATACCGTATCTTATCTTAAGAAACGAGTGAAAAATGTATTTTTTGATGCAGAGCATTTTTTTGATGGTTACAGGGCTAACAGTGAATATGCGATGAAAGCTCTGGATGCTGCTGTATCTGCCGGTGCTGACTGTCTTGTTCTGTGCGATACTAACGGAGGAACCATGCCGGGAGATATCGAAGAGATAGTACAAAAAGTTATTGTTGCATTTGAGTCGCCAATTGGCATCCATGCCCACAATGATTCAGACTGTGCAGTGGCCAACTCATTGGTTGCGGTGGAAGCAGGCGCATCGCATGTGCAGGGGACGATCAATG
Organism: uncultured Nitrospiraceae bacterium; assembly: GCA_964410825.1. Lineage (GTDB taxonomy): Bacteria > Nitrospirota > Thermodesulfovibrionia > UBA6902 > UBA6902 > CAZVHL01. The sequence goes on along the minus strand of CAYPIT010000012.1, from coordinate 11,444 downwards.
GATTGGGCGAAAGATGTGGAAATGCCAATCTGGTTTCTATAATTCCGAACTTAACGTTGAAACTTAAGAAAAGTTGCTTAACTGTTGGAAAATTAAAGAAACTGAAGGATATCTCAGGTTTTGTGACTGAGATAGCGAACCTGAGACCCGTGAAAAGTCAGCCTTATGTTGGCGACAGCGCTTTTGCACACAAGGGGGGTATCCATGTAAGTGCGATTCAGAGACACCCCGAGACGTACGAGCATGTTCGTCCAAATTCTGTTGGTAACTATCAGAGAGTCCTTGTTTCTGATCTTGCCGGGAAAAGTAACATCATACGAAAGATAAAGGATTTCAAATTAAAAATCGATCCGGATGACCCAAAAGTTATGCAGATCGTCAAGGAACTTAAGGAGCTGGAAAACCAGGGGCTTCAATTTGAGGGTGCTGAAGCGTCACTTGAGCTTTTGATAAAAAAGAGATTTGGCATGTATAGAAAGTTTTTTGAGTTGATAGGGTTCAGGGTAATAGATTCAAAGAGAAGAGAAGGGGAAAATCCGATCAGCGAAGCAACGATCATGTTAAAGGTAAAAGGGAAACTTGAGCATACCGCTTCAGACGGAAATGGCCCTGTAAATGCACTGGACAACGCTTTAAGGAAAGCGCTGGAAAAATTCTATCCTCAGCTCAGTGAAGTCTCTCTTATCGACTACAAGGTTCGTGTGCTTGCAGCAGGCAGGGGAACATCATCAAATGTCAGGGTCTTAATAGAGTCAGGCGATAAAAAACACAAGTGGGGAACAGTCGGTATATCGGAAAACATTATTGAGGCATCCTGGCAGGCTCTTGTTGACAGCATAGAATATAAGCTGCTTAGAGGATGAGGTTGTTATTAGTTAATATTAAATCGGGTAGCTTATAGCATACAGTAAATGTGAAATGATTGAAGAAATCGGAGTTGTTACAAAAATCGAAGGTACTATGGCTAAGGTTATTGTACAGAAACGAGGTGCGTGTGATGGCTGTAAAGCTCAGGGGACTTGTGAAACTAAAGAGGAAGGGATGGAGATAGAAGCTGTAAATATGGCTCAGGCAAAGGAAGGAGAGGCAGTCAAGATTTCTATAAAGGCACAGACATATCTCAAAGGCACAATGCTGGTTTATGGTCTGCCTCTGGTACTTTTTATAGCTGGTGCGATAGTGGGCAAGAACATTGGTGAAGATTTTTTTCAGGGGAAAAACTCTGATCTGGTGGCTGCCGTAGCTGGATTCGCTGCATTGGTAATATCATTACTGGGAATAAAAGTATGGGCAAAGAAAACAGAAAAGAATACAGAATACAAGCCTGTTATCGAAGAAATAGTAGGAGAGTACTCAGCGGATGATGCGTGATACGGGTTGCACGATAGGTTTATAATAATCCTGCATCCTGTATTTTGTATCAAGAATTATACTAAGGAGGAGGTTTTATGAGTATTGATGTTGGAAAAATAAGGAATCTTGCAGTAATTGCTCATGGTGGTGCGGGAAAGACATCACTCGTTGAGGCCATTCTGTTTGATGCAAAGGCAACCGACAGAATAGGAACCGTAGAAGACGGAAACACAGTAACAGACTTTGAAGCTGAAGAAATTCACCGGAAGATATCGATATCATCAGCTGTGACATTTTGTGACTGGAATGGATACAGGTTCAATATAGTTGATACACCGGGCTACATAAACTTTATCGAAGATTCAAAGGCATGTCTCAGTGCAGTTGACGGTGCAGTTCTGATGATAAGCGCTATATCAGGAGTGAAGGCTGAAACAGGCAAGATCTTGCAGGTTGCTGACAGATACGAAATACCAAGAATAGCCTTTGTCAACAAGATGGACAGAGAAAATGCTGATTTTAAGAACGCTCTCAAAACTGTTGAGAAAGCTTACGGCATATCTGCGATACCCTTAAATATCCCTATGGGTGCGGAAGGCAGTTTTGAAGGAGTTATAGATATCATAAAAATGAAGGCTGTAATTTATAAAGATGGAAATTCATCAGAAGCTGATATCCATGACTCGTTCAAGTCGGATGCTGAAGAATACCGGAAGATGCTGGTCGAGAAAGTTGCGGAATCAGATGACGGATTGCTCGAAAAGTACCTGGAGGGAACAGATCCGACTGATGAGGAACTGAATAAAGGTATAAGGGAAGGTTCAATATCAAGGATGTTCCTTCCTGTGGTTTGCGGTTCTGCTACAGGTAATATAGGCGTTAAACAGCTTCTTGATCTGATTCCTATGTGCATTCCATCTCCTGCTGAGAAGGCTGAAAAAACTCCTATTGAGGGTAAAAACACGAAAACCGGTGAAGAGGCAACGAGAAAGCCTGAAAGAAGCGACCCTCTTGCTTTCCGTGTCTTTAAGACGATTGCGGATCCTTTTGCAGGGAAACTGACTATTTTCAGAGTATATTCAGGGGTATTACGGTCTGATTCCAGTGTTTATAATGTAACCAGAGACAGCAAGGAGAAAATGGGTAGCCTATTTTACCTGATTGGTAAGAAGCAGGTTCCTGTAAAAGAGGTTGGTCCCGGTGAAATTGCGGCTGTAGCAAAATTGAAGGGAGTTCAGACCGGTGATTCACTTTCTGATGCGGGACATCCGATTTTGTTTGATCCGATCCAGTTCGCCGATCCGATGATATCTTATGCCATAGATCCCAAATCAAGAGGTGACGAAGAAAAAGTCAGTTCCGGTCTCCAGAGAATGCTGGAAGAAGATCCAACTTTAAGGTTCCATAGAGATGCTGAATCAGCAGAAATGATTCTGGCTGGAATGGGACAAATGCACCTTGAAGTTACACTTGAAAGGCTGAAAAGAAAATTTGGCGTAGAAGTTGTTATGAAGACGCCTAAAATTCCATATAGGGAAACTATACGAGCTACATCCAGTGCGCAGGGTAGATATAAAAAACAGTCTGGCGGCAGGGGGCAGTATGGTGACTGCTGGATAAAAATCGAGCCAACGCCGCCAGGGGAAGGTTTTGAATTTATAAATCAGATAGTTGGAGGCGCGATCCCAAGACAATATATCCCCGCAGTGGAAAAAGGCATTGTGGAGAAAATGAAAGACGGATTACTGGCGGGCTATCAAGTAATAGATATGAAGGCTACTTTATATGACGGCTCGTACCATAATGTAGATTCATCCGAAATGGCGTTCAAAATTGCTGGCTCTATGGCCCTGCAAAAGGCTGCCTTAAAGGCGAAAGTCGTAATACTGGAACCTGTTGTCAAGGTGGAAGTCTCAACTCCAGAGGATTCCCTGGGCAATGTTATAGGAGACCTGAATTCCAAGCGTGGAAAAGTTCAGGGTGTTGAGGCAGAGGGTGGAGACCAGAAGATTACAGCACTCGTGCCGATGGCCGAAATGCTCACATATGCGAACCAGTTGAATGGACTGACAAGTGGAAGGGGCATGTATACAATGGAAGCTTCTCACTATGATGAAGTTCCGTCACATATAGTCCAGAAGATTATTGAAAAGAAGGAGGAGGCAAAAAAGGAAGGGTAAATGGCGCTACTTTACGATGTGTCCTTGATCGGCTCTCATTTTGACATAACCTTTTAGTGTCTTTAAATTGTCTCTTTCAATGTGCGTGAAAGAGATTCCAAAATAAAAGCCCTGTCTTTGTCCTTTGTGGCGTATCATTCCCCTGGTTTTGAAACTCCGGGCGTTGGGCAGGGTTACTACTAATTCTATTTCTCGATTGATAATACACCCTTCAAACTGATAAGGAACGAACACACTTAAACCACCTTGTCCAATATCTTTGGCCTTTAGTATGTCTATAAAGTTTTCCCCTGCAAGGTCAATAATTATTGGATCTTGTGGGTCAGGTATTACTCTTGTTTGATATCTTTTATGTTTGTAAATCATATTTCCCTTCTGTTTAAAAAAACTCTGGTCAAGTAATTTTGCTTTAAACCGATTTTTATTTTAACTGAAAATCGGTATGACAGCAATGTTTATTTTCAGGATTAAAGGATATCTCGATTTGCCCGATAATAAAATATAACTTATATAAATGAGGTTTGTGAATTTTATTGAGAGGCAGGTAATTATTACGGTGATACAAGAGGAAGCAGCAAGACACTACAAAGATATTACTTTTTTTGAGAACAGGGACAGACTCAAGCTATTAAAAGAGTTGCGGTATAATTCAATGCAGTATTTCGAAAATAGCACTTTAAATATCGAGAGTGGTGAATACGATGAAAATTCAGAAGCTAAAGAGGCACGTGACAGGATCAATTTGATTTTAGTAGAAGCATACAAAATCATAAGATTAGCAGATATAAAGACAGCTGCTACGTCATCCTCCTCTCTTATATTCGGTGGACAGGGCAAAAACATAGATTTAATACTTAACATGTTCAATCTTGGTCGTAACAATATTCCTGCAAGCGTAGTGATAGACTATATCGAAAAGGCAATACATGTTTATAACTCGGATAGACCTTGTGCATTTTTCAGAACAATCAATCCATTTTTCTGGTTAAAAATTTATTCCTCAGATTTAGAGAAAAGTTCTTTAGCAGACCCGCATACAGGACATCCCCAGTCATCCGGCAAATCTTCAGATGCAGTTCCAGAGGCAATGCCGCGTTCATGATCTCCCTTTTCGGGGTCGTAAACATAACCACATGGACATCGATATTTACTCATAATCTCCTGTTCCTCATTTTCTTTACCGCCTATATTCTACTCTAAAAACCAGTGTATTATCAGGTGAATGAGTAAAGCGAAAAATTTGTATCATTCTGTTTTTAAAGTTAATTTGCCAAGTATAGTGATTTCAGTCACTTATTTATTTTTATCATGAGTAAATAATATTACTAATGTTGTACCTTGAAATAAATCAGGAGGAAGATGATGGCAAAAAATAAAGTAGTAGTTCGGTTTAAAGATAAAACATTGTTGAAAGGGAAAATCAGTAATTTTTCTCCATTTTATAATTTCTTTCAGTTAGAACTCCTGAATGGAGATTTTGTAATAGTTAACATTGACAAGATAAAAGCTATGTTTTTTGTTAAAAATTTTGAGGGTAATAAAGAATATAAATATAAATATGAAGATGAACTTTTATGGGTTGGCGATAAAATTACTCTTAAATTTGATGATGGCGAAAAAATGGTTGGATATACGCAGCATCTGGATTTTAGTCCCAGGGGCTTTTTCATCACTCCCGCTGATGTGAATGGAAATAACAAACATGTTTTTGCTTCAAAATCAGCTATTGACAGTATGGCATTTTTCTGATTATCCACTGTTCTCATCCTCCGGAATGACCTTTAGCATGTATTGGGGCAATTTGCTAAGAACATTATTCTTCTCAAATTTAACAAGTTTTGGTAAAATAAAATATACTTAGTTGTTACGGGGACTTCTTTTATTTAGACTCAGCCACAGCAATAATCATGTTTAAGAAAATTTTACTTAACATCTTTTTGTCTATCATTTCTCTTGCCTTACTGCTCACTGCCGGTTCTGTTAGAGGGTCAGAGCATGCGAGCATTCCAGATATACTGATTGAGTCCTCGATTAACTCATCTCAGCAAATTTATACGATCCAGACAGGTAGCTTCCTGAAACTGGAACGAGCCCAAGAACAGTTTGATTCGATGCTGCAAATATTAAACGGAAAGGAATTCAGTTTTCTCAGGATCGAAAAAATAGGGAAATATTATTCTGTAAGGGTTGGCAGGTTTACTGACTACAATGAAGCTGAGCAATTTATTATTGCGGCTAAACCTGATCTCTCGAATGCCAATATATTGGAGGCCTACATAAAGGAGGAAAGGATTATCAGGTTTAATGCGGGTTCATTATCAGTGCTTAATCATACCCGGTCAAATACTACTGATAAATCTGATCATAATATCAAAGAAGATTTGTACTTAAGGCAGATCCTTGTCGATACCCGGGCGAAGGCAGAGAATATAATTAATCGTATCGCAAAGGGAGAACTGTTTGAAGAAGTTGCTTTCAGGGAATCAATGGAATCAAATGCATATGCTGGTGGATATATGGGGCCCGTAAATCCTTTAAATCTACATCCAGCTATTGCTGAAATATTATTGAATAATTACGAATCAGACGATCCAGTCATAGTAGAAACAGAAAGAGGGTTTCACATTGTTCAGCGAGTTACGCTTTCAGATTTAAAAGATTCTAATAAATTAATGACCACTTATGAAAATGCTGCTGTGGACGAAGTCGCTATAAAGAACCGGAGAAATATTGAGTCCTTTAAAGCATTCATTAGAATTAATCCACTATTTTCAGAAGCGTATTATAATCTTGGAGTCGCCTACAGCAAGTCCGGAGAATATAAAAAAGCGGTAGATGCATATAAAGAAGCTATAGTAAGGAATCCTTACTATTTTAATGCTTGTGTCAATCTTGGCGTAGCCTATAGTAAGCTAGGCATGTCTGGCAGTGCCATAGAGGTTTATAAGCACGCAATAAATATAACCCCGGATGATGCAAATGTACACATTAACCTTGGGATTGCCTTTGGACGGTTAGGTATGTACAGTAAGGCAATAACAGCTCTTAAACGTGCTACAGAACTAAACACTCATAATCCTGAAGCACACTATAATCTGGGATTTGCCTATTTGGTAACAGGAAATAAGAACTTAGCCCTGGCCGAATATAATATTTTGAAGAACCTTAATACAATACTTGCTAACAAATTAATCGAAGAAATTGGTCAATAATCTTCCCGGTATTTGATTGTTTGCAGCGGGTAAGTAGATAATCTCTCCAATTTTCATTTTTCTCCAGCTATCTCTGTATTAGCCTGCATCATTCATAAATATCTTAAATCAAAGCAGGCATCAAAAAAAAACGGTTTGAATACGGCAACAAGCATTTATATGAAACATATCTATATAACTTATTGATATACTCAGTGTATCAGAAGCCAGATTGGTAAAAGCCGCTCCCAAAACGTTTTTTTTTTGATGCCTGCTTTACCGAGTGAATAATATGGGCATAATATCGAAAGTGTTATAAAAACTACTTGAAATATCACAGTAATTGTTATATATATATCATATCAAAGATCAAAGTAATGTAGAATTATCTTCATTTTATAACTTTAATTTAACAAAATAGTTAATTTGCAGTGATGTTGACAGGAGGAGAATATTAAACACATAGGAATTGATGCCGGCTCAGTAAGCGTTAAGGTCGTAATCATGGATGATAACCGCGAGCTGTGTACCGAGGTCTATGAGAGACATAAAGGACACTCATTATCTGTTGCCTGCCGACTGTTGAAAGAAATTATTATCCCCGATGGCAACAATGGAAGTTCTCTATCAATCAAAACTTTGGATTCAGGAGAAGATTATTTTCTTTCGATAACCGGATCAGCAGGCAAGCTGCTATCAGATATTTTAGGCATAAGGCATGTAAACGAGATAGTTGCTCAATCATTGGCTGTCAGGAAGTTTCTGCCTTCTGTGAAGACAGTTTTCGAAATGGGTGGAGAGGACTCCAAACTGATATTGCTTAATGATTCCGGGATAGAGGATTTCTCGATGAATTCGGTATGTGCTGCAGGCACAGGTTCCTTTCTGGAGCAGCAGGCTGAAAGGTTGAAGTTGTCTGTCGAAGAATTCAGCAAGCTTGCCACACAATCAAAATCTCCACCGAGAATAGCCGGCAGATGCAGTGTTTTTGCCAAGTCAGATATGATTCACCTTCAGCAGATTGCCACTCCTTTGGAGGACATTGTAGCCGGCCTCTGCTTTGCGGTAGTGCGAAATTTCAAGGGGGCTATTGTAAAAGGCAGGAAGATTATTCCTGCAGTTTCATTTCAGGGCGGTGTTGCTGCGAATGCAGGCATAATCAGGGCATTTAATGAATTATTTGAGATCGATGTCATTGTACCTGAGCAGTTTGCTTTTATGGGTGCTATTGGCGCTGTGATGAAGGATATGAATGAATCTGTTCAGAATCATTTTAATTTAAGCAAGCTTGAAGAACACTTAGGTTCCCGTAAAGCGTCAGACAATGGGCGTTTCCCGTTAATGATTGAAGGGGATGATTTTCTTGTCAGACACGGTAACGGGAGCCATGATGCGGTAGAGTGCGCCAAAGAAGATAATCTGCAGTCAGATTCAGAAGCAATTGATAAGCGCAATAACTTTAATTCGTTCGGAAAATTAAAAACGTTTCTTGGTATTGATATAGGGTCTATAAGTACGAATCTTGCCTTGATTGATGAAGAAGGAAAATTGCTTTCAAAAAGGTATCTCATGACATCTGGCAGGCCGATTGATGCTGTGATGACCGGTCTTAGAGAGATAGGGGATGAAATAGGTGACAGAGTCGAAATAGCCGGGGTTGGCACAACAGGTTCCGGACGATATATGATTGCTGACCTTGTTGATGCTGATGTTGTAAAGAATGAGATAACTGCTCAAGCCAGGGCAGCAATATTTATTGACAGGAGTGTTGATACGATATTTGAGATTGGCGGACAGGATTCGAAGTATATATCCATCAAAAATGGAGTGGTGGTTGACTTTGAGATGAACAAGGCCTGTGCAGCCGGCACGGGCTCGTTTCTTGAAGAGCAGGCCGAAAAACTTAATATATCTATCAAGCAGGAATTTGCAGAATGTGCTTTTGAATCAATTCATCCATGTAATCTTGGTGAACGATGCACCGTGTTTATGGAAAATTCCCTGATGGCAAATCTTCAGCAGGGAGTTCAAAAGGATGACCTTCTTGCAGGGTTGGCTTATTCTATTGTCGAGAACTATAAAAACAGGGTAGTAGCTTCGAAAAAGGTCGGAAAAAATATATTCTTTCAGGGGGGGACGGCCTTTAATAAGTCGGTAGTTGCTGCATTTGAAAAATTTACAGGCCAGAATGTTACAGTACCGCCCAATCACGATGTAACCGGAGCAATAGGTATGGCCCTGATAGCAATGGAGGAGGTCAGATCAAAGCCTGCAGATTATAAATCATCATTCAGGGGGTTCGGACTGTCAAATCGTTCTTATACAACGTCTTCTTTCGCATGCAAGAGCTGTTCGAATGTTTGTGAGATAAATAGAGTCAGTCTTGAGGGGGAAAAGAGATTTTTATACTATGGCGGGAGATGTGAGAAATATGATATCAGGAAGCAACAAAAGTCTGATATAGAAGACCTCTTTACATTCAGAGAAGAAATGTTATGGCAGCAGTATGAGCAAAGGTCAGGACTAACATCATCGAGTTCCAGAAAGATAGGGATTCCCTATATATTCTTCTTTCAGGAATTATTGCCATTCTGGACAACTCTGCTTTTTGATCTTGGATTTAATATTACCATATCTCCAAAGACAAACAGACATGTTGTTAGCCTCGGGGCTGAAACAGTGCTTTCAGAAACATGTTTTCCGGTTAAAGTTGCACACGGCCACATAAAATATCTTATCGAAAATGAAGTGGAAAACATTTTGTTGCCTTCTTTTGTCAGTTTAAAGAATTATGATAATTACTTTGATAAAGAATCACCCTGTCCTTATACGCAAACGATTCCTTATCTGGCTAAGGCGGCATTCAGGGATGTAAATATATTGAGTCCGGTAATAGACTTCAGGCGCGGTGATAAGATGATTATAAAGGAGATTAAACGTGCCCTTAAACAATTTCACATTTCAGAAAGAGAGCTTAAGACTGCGTTCAGGAAGGCAAATGATAAGCAGAATGAATTCGACAAACAAATTCAGAATAAGGGTAAGGAAGTTTTGTCCTCGTTAAAAGATAAGGCAATAGTTATAGTCGGAAGGGCATATAATTCATTTGACAGCGGTATGAATCTGCAGCTTCCTCAGAAACTTGCCACTCTCAATGTCCAGTCTATACCGATGGACTTTCTTCCTGTTGGAGATGTAGACATAACAGACAGATGGCCGCAGATGTACTGGAAAAGCGGTAAAAAAATTATTCAGGCCGCACGTATTATAAAAAACAATCCCAAACTGTATCCCGTATATATCAGTAACTTTAACTGCGGACCGGACTCATTTATATTTGAATATTTCAAAGAGGAAATCGGTGACAAGCCTCATCTGTTTCTGGAAATAGACGAACACAGTGCTGATGCCGGTGCTATCACAAGATGTGAAGCGTTTCTTGACAGCATCGAGAACATTCAGGACTCTGATCAACTGAAAACCGGCAGTGTGAAACATAAAATGAAAATCATGCAATCAAAGACAATGCGCTTGCGTGAGAAAAGAGTTTTCATGCCCAGGATGTGTGACCATGCCTATGGTCTGGCTGCTGCATTTGAATTCTCCGGAGTTGCGACTGAACTACTGCCGGAACCAGACAGAAAAACTATTGAGATCGGCAGAAAGAATGTTTCGGGGAAGCAGTGTTTTCCTTGCATCCTCACTATAGGCGAAATGTTAAAAAAAGTATTTTCCAATGGTTCAGCCTCTGAAAATTTTATTTTCTTTATGCCTGCCGGCACAGGGCCATGCAGGTTCGGCCAATATAATATTTTTCAGAGGCTTGTTCTTGAGCGTCTTGGATTGCATGATGTCCATGTATTTTCTCCGGTCCAGGACAGGACTTTTTATAAAGAGCTTGGGATTGCTGGCGATGAGTTTATCAGAAAGGCCTGGGAGGGCCTGTTATGCATAGAAATACTTACTAAATGCCTCCACGAATCAAGACCATATGAAAAAGAAGAAGGTTTGACGGATTATATTTACAGTAAAAATCTGGACAGAATTTATCATGCATTAAGAGGAAAGAACGGTAACCTGGAAGGAGTACTTGAAGAGGTACGAAAGGATTTTGATTCTATTCCGAGACACAATGACAGAAAACCTCTGATAGGGATAATTGGTGAAATCTTTGTAAGATCCAGCCGATTCACGAATGAAGACCTTGTCAGGAAGATCAATGCTATGGGTGGTGAGGTATGGCTTTCGCCTCCTGAAGAATGGATTTACTACGTGAACCATATAGGATTGAAGCATGCATTGATAAAACATGATTTCTCTACTGCTTTTAAGCTTTTTATGAAAAATCGTATTCAAGTTAAGGCAGAGCATACCTATGGAAATATTTTTAATGGCAGACTTAAAACATTGCATGAACCTTCAACCAGAGAAATTTTGAAAAAGGCAAGGCCATATATACATGAATCGTTTGAGGGAGAAACTATTTTAAGTGTTGGCAAGGCGATTGATCTGATAGACAAAGGAGTTTCAGGTATTGTGAATGCTATGCCATTCGGCTGTATGCCGGGCACGATAGTAACGGCGTTGATGAGAGCTATCAGCAAAGATTATAATGTCCCATCAATAAGTATCCCTTATGACGGCACCGAATCTGTCACAACGGACCTCCAGCTTGAGGCATTCATGCATCAGTCATGCGAGTTCAAAAATTGACATTCAA
>CAYPIT010000011.1:0-19912 GCA_964410825.1 uncultured Nitrospiraceae bacterium | reverse complement strand
TCCAACAATAGAGCATAGTGGTGTTTGCGTATACTTTTAATGCAATTTAGTTAAATTGAATATAGAAAGATTATTGTAATTTAACAATACGTTAAGTTATCTTATCATTCTAACGATTAATCATTACCACAATTTGACAGCATTTAATTAATTTGATAGTTAAATAATATGGCACTTCCAAAAATTATTGCAATGATCATGGCCGGTGGAAAAGGAGAGAGGCTTTTCCCTCTTACGTTTGAGCGGTCAAAACCATCTGTACCGTTTGGAGGCCGCTACCGTATAGTCGATTTTGTCCTGAGCAATCTTATCAATTCACAGATTTTTTCTATCTATCTTCTTGTGCAATATAAATCCCAGTCACTTATTGAGTACATAAGGGAAAACTGGGTTCTTGCTGCCCTGATGAGCGATCATTTTGTGACTGTTGTGCCTCCGCAGATGAGATACGGACATGACTGGTTTCAGGGTACGGCAAATGCTGTCTTTCAGAACATGAACCTTATTCGCCAGCATAAACCCGATCTTGTTATCGTCTTTGGAGCAGATCATATTTACAGAATGGACATAAGGCAGATGATAGAATTTCATCTTGCTTATGAAGCGCAGTGTACTGTGGCTGCCATGCCTGTCCCTATAGAAAATGCGAGCGCTTTCGGAATCATAGATGCTGAAAGCGATGGAAGGATAAAAAAGTTTCTGGAAAAGCCGAATGACCCGCCCTCTATGCCGGGTGATCCAAACAGGTCATACTGCTCAATGGGCAATTACATTTTTAATGCTGATACTCTCGTCAAAGGACTTATCCAGGCGGAGCGAAACAAAGAATATGATTTTGGTAAACACGTAATTTCAAACCTGCTGGACAAAGGGGAACGGCTCTACGCCTATGATTTTGCAACTAACGTGATACCCGGTGTTCAGCCCCATGAGGAACAGGGTTACTGGAGAGACGTTGGAAGTATTGATGCTTTCTGGAAGGCACATCAAGATATGCTGGGCGCTAATCCTGCTTTTGATATTAATAATGAACTCTGGCCTATCCGGCCATCAAAGAATAACCTTCCTGCTACAAAGATATTGGGAGGAGAGATTATTAACAGTATCATTGCTGAGGGCACAGTTATTAACAAGGCCAAGATAATTAACTCGATAGTGAGGAGAGGTGTAATCATAGAAGAGGGAGTTGAAATCAGAGATTCAATTGTAATGGATTCTGTAATTCTAAAAAAAGGCTGCAGGCTGAATAAAACAATTGTTGATTCTTATAATATTGTTGAGGAAGGCATTAAAGTTGGATATGACAGCCAGAAACCTTATTTCCGGGCTTCACTGGATCCTTCCGGTATTTCTGTTATAGCCAGTGAAAAACAGACAGGAAAACTGTAATCCTTTTTGACCCGTATAGTGCCTGCTTTATCTGAAATACATTTTTAGTTACCTATTTTCAATCAATGAAGAAAAAAAGAAAAGATGTATCACGCAAGGGTGAACGCAGAGAGCTGAAACCCAGGAAAATTACCAAAGGAATGACGGTTGATCACGTCATTGAGAGTGCGCTATTCTCTTTTAATGCCGGCACATTCAGAAATGCATGTGAGCTTTTTGCGAAGCATATAGCCAGAAAGAATGTGAAGATAGGGGTCTCGCTTGCAGGCGCCCTTGTTCCGGCAGGCATTGGCCGCAGCTGTTTAATTCCTCTAATTAAATCCGGCCTTGTTGACTGGATAGTTTCAACGGGCGCAAATTTATACCATGATATCCATTTAATTCTTGGTCATAAGTTTTGCAGGGGATATGCGGATGCTGACGACGAATTGCTCAGAAAGGATGGGGTTGTCAGAATTCATGATATTTTTTTCGATTACAGGGCCTTGCTGGATACTGATGATTTCGTTCGGGAAACTATGAGGAACGGGCTGTCATGGTTACCTGACCCCTGTTCAAGCGCCGATATTCATGCTCTGCTTGGAAAAGAGATTATAAAAATAAAACCCCGGCTGAAGGAAAAAAGCTTACTGGCTGTTGCGTATGAAGCAGGCGTGCCTGTTCATACTTCCTCTCCTGCAGATTCAAGCATTGGAATGAGCGTGGCGGCCCTTGCATTCGAAAATATAAATATACCGATAGATACTCATCGGGATATCAGCGAAGTATCGGGCTATGTGCATGATACTAAAAGACGTGGAGGCAAAAGCGCTGTGCTGCTACTTGGAGGAGGAAGCCCCAAAAATTTTGTACTTCAGACCGAACCATACATACAGGAAGTTCTGGGTTTACCGGAAGAAGGTCATGATTTCTTTATTCAGTTTACTGATGCACGTCCTGATACCGGTGGTCTGAGCGGTGCAACACCATCAGAAGCGGTCTCGTGGGGCAAGATAGATCCCACCGCACTTTCCAGCACTATAGTTTCATACGGTGATTGCAGCCTTATGCTGCCTTTTTTTGTTAGTTATGTCCTTAATAATTCAAAACCACGTGCCCTTTCGCGGTTGTATGAGAGACGTAATAAACTTGTTAACCAGTTGAAGAACGATTATAAAAAGAAAGGGAATTATAAAAAACGCTAATGTAATTGAAGTGACGAGAGTTCCTTATTGTAAGTAGGTTGAGTCATACGTTTTCATGAATGATTCAACTTCTTCAAGTCCCGGTATTCCGGCCCTTCCTCCAATTTTCCTGCACTTCAGTGCCGCAAATGCTGAAGCAAATCTTACTGTTTTTTGAATATTCCAATTTTGTAAAAGACCATAAATATATCCTCCATGAAATACATCTCCTGCACCGGTAGTGTCCACAACATCTACGTTAAAAGCTGGCGTATAAAATATTTCATCTTCACACAAAGTTATACTTCCTCTTTCACCAAGTGTAATTGTAGTTGCTTTTGCGCCTAATGACTTCATATGCATGATAGCTTTCTCAACATCAAAGGTGTCTCTACTTTCTGTAAATTCACGCGCAAATTCCGCTGAGCATACGACATAATCACACAAATGAGCCAGTTCAATCATTCCTTTGCGTACACTTCCGGCATCAAGCATGACAGGGATATTTTTCTTGCAGGCTTCCTTAGCAGCGCAAACAGAGATTTCCGCCATCAGTCCATCAAGAAGCAGAAAGTTCATTTTATCAAGGAAATTATCGGGTAGTTCTTCAGGAACTAAAGAATTGCCGGATGGTCTCTGCCAGAATATAGTTCTTTCCCCTCTCTTAGCATCAATGGCTATGAAGGCCACCTGCGAAAGGGAATCAGGTCTTCTCAAAATCCCTGCGGTGTTAATATGTTCAATTTGTAACGAGGCGATTATTTTCTCTCCGGCCTCATCGTCTCCGACTATTCCGTGATAACTACAGTCAATGCCAAGCCTTGAGAGAGATACGAGTGCTGTAGCAACCGGTCCTCCGCCCGCAATCGTCCATTCCGCAACTTCCTGTTTTGTATCCCGCTCCGGGAAAAAATCAACAATAAACAGGTGATCTAGAGAACATTGACCGATACCGACAACTTTCATAGGTATAATCATAAAAGCAGGAGTGTGAGAAAGCAAATAATATAGAATCAGTTAGAAAACGAAAAGGTTAGAAAGACTGAAATTTGAGAGAAATGAAACTATGGTTTTTGGAGATATCTTGTTGCTTGCATATCAATAAAATGGATTCACTCCAAATTCTGAAGATAAACTCCGTCTAATCAATAATCCATCATTTCAGAGAGCATTGAATGTTTTAACTGTTAATCGTTACGAATTTTACCGTTAATCGTGGAAGCAATTGAAGAATATTATCCATTCTGTTATAATAATAATTCCAATCTGACCAATATTTATTTTATATAGATTTCACATCAATGTGTTGTTTCTGCAATTATTACTCTGTGTGCATTATTAGAAATAAAAGAGAATTATGCTTAGAAAGAAAATATTCGGAACACTAATACCTGCATTTATTATTAGTATGTTGCTAATTATTAGTTGTGCATTCACTTCAAAAGAAGTATATGTTGGCAGAACAATGTTTATCCCACTGAAAAGTTCTCCCCAAGGTGCCAGAGTTTTACTTAATGGAAGACAAGCAGGCTTTACTCCAATGACTTTGAAATTTACTTACTTAACAGCTAAACATGGCGATCATGATGATGAAATAAGGGAAAGAATATTAAAAATTGAAAGAGACGGTTATGAAACTTATGTTTTACGCTTTTCTATTAAAAGTCAAGAGTATGAAAAAATTCCAAACCCCGTCTTTTTAAAGAAGTCAGGGGATGTTGTTAAAGCAGAAGACTCCCTTGATAAGAAACAACAGAAAACACAAGAAGTAAAAGAAGTTGAAAAACCAAGAAACAAAATTGCTTTAATTATTCAGTCAATTGCTTTAATTGACAAAGAAGTTTATTCACCACTAAAAGAGCAACATAAGATACAAGAACTAAAAGAAGCAAAAGAGAAAGTTAAAGAATCTTTGAAAGAAATCACTAAACCAAGTAAAGAATTTGCTTTGTTAAAAGAAAAAAACGATATACAAAAAATTAAACAAAACAATAATGCTATTGAAGCTTCATCAAATAAAGACTATAAAAATATTGTACAAACAGGGTCTGATAAGAAATTTGATAATACAAATAAATTTATTAAAAAATTAAATGTTGATTCGAAGCATGCATCTAAAACAATTTGTACGATCCAAACAGGAAGCTTTCTGAAACTGGAAAGAGCCCAAAAACAGTTTGATTCGATGCTGCAAATATTAAACGGAAAGGAATTCAGTTTTCTCAGGATCGAAAAAATAGGGAAATATTATTCTGTAAGGGTTGGCAGGTTTACTGACTACAATGAAGCTGAGCAATTTATTATTGCGGCTAAACCTGATCTCTCGAATGCCAATATATTGGAGGCCTACATAAAGGAGGAAAGGATTATCAGGCTTAATGCGGGTTCAATATCAGTGATTAATGAGACTCGATAAATACTACTTATAAATTGGATATTCCAAACCTCATGTTTTTATTTGTTTCCTTTGTGAATTATCAATTTTAAAATCTGCACAGTTAATTAATAATAATGATGTACTCGTTAACCTACGAGCATCATTCACTTTGAAGATAACACTTATACGAAATCTTCAGCCCGAGACGTTTATTCATACTGAAGATTTTCAGATGGAACCTGCAATTCATGTTCCCAATTCATCTCTTGACTACCTGTAAGGTTTTCTTTTATTCTTACTTTCATGGAAAAGCTTTGGTCAGGAAGGTTTACGAAAAAAACTGCAAAATCGGTCGAGAGTTTTACATCATCGCTCTCTTTTGATGTAAGGCTTTGGAAATATGATATCGAGGGCAGCGTGGCGCATGTAAAAATGCTTGGGAAGCAAAAGATTATTCCCCGGAAAGATGAGAGGGCAATAGTTAAAGGTCTGAATGAGATCAAGTCAGCGATCAAGAATCGAAAATTTAAATTCCATGAGAGTCTTGAAGATATTCATATGAATATCGAACATGCTCTGATCAGGAAAATTGGTCCTGTTGGCGGAAAGGTGCACACAGCACGAAGCAGGAACGATCAGGTAGCCCTTGACCTTCGTCTGTTTCTGCGGGATGAAATATCAGAAATTCTGGAATTGATAAAAGATTTTCAGCGAATTCTTGTTTCATTAGCAAAGAAATATATAGATTTGAATATGCCGGGATATACACATCTTCAGAGGGCACAGCCGGTATTGCTTTCGCATCATATGCTTGCATATTTTGAGATGCTCGAACGCGATATAGAGAGGTTCGAAGAGTCTTTTAGAAGAGTCAATGTCATGCCTCTCGGTTCCGCAGCTTTGGCTGGAACAACTCTTCCGATCGACAGGCAGTATGTTGCTAAACTGCTGAACTTCCCGAAGATTTCTAAAAACAGCATCGATGCGGTGTCAGACAGGGATTTTGTTATTGAGTTTATATCTGCATCAGGTATATTGATGAGCCATCTTTCAAGGCTCGCGGAAGAGATTATTCTATGGAACAGTGATGAATTCGGATTTGTTGAACTGCCTGAACAGTTTGCAACAGGCTCAAGCATAATGCCCCAGAAAAAGAATCCTGATCTGCTCGAATTGACAAGGGGCAGGACTGGAAGGGTCTATGGGCATTTAATGAACATATTGACGGTTATGAAGGGACTGCCTCTTGCATATAACAGGGACCTTCAGGAAGATAAAGAGCCTGTTTTTGGTACAGTAGACACGATTAAAATGTGCCTTGATATACTGACTAAGATGATGCCGAAAGTTGAGTTCAGGAAGGACACCATGAAAAATGCCGCTGCTGCAGGTTTTATGACAGCCACTGATATTGCAGAATATCTTGTGAAAAAAAATGTTCCCTTCAGGGAGGCGCATAATATAACGGGCAAAATAGTCAATTATTGTATGAAGAGCAATAAATCTTTATCTGACCTTACTCTTAAGGAGTTTAAATTATTTTCAAATCTGATTGGCCGCGACATCTTGAATTTTATATCTGTTGAGGCGTCTATTAACAGGAAAAAATCTCAGGGTAGCACATCAAAGGGTGAAGTGATGAAACGCATTCAGCAGATCAAAAATAAAAAATGAAAATTTGCAGAAACATTTGTGCAGAAAAATGGACGCACATAATGCTTTCTTCTTTACTTCTTACTTCTTACTTCTTACTGCTTACCGCCTTAGTCTCTTGCGGGAGAAGGGGTGACCCTGTCCCGATATCCCCAAATGATGAAAGAGTTATTAAAGAGACGGGCAGAGAAGTAAAAGCTGGAGAAGAGAGTAGTATTTTTGAAAGTACTGACACTGAAATAACCCAACCCGACATTCCAACAGGCATAATCGCGCTTTTTACCGGAAAGATAGTGGTACTTACCTGGGATGAGATCAATGACCAGGGGATCCAGCTTTATAGGGTTTATCGTTCTTCGGGTGAGGGCTTTATGTTAATAGGTGACACAGTAGCGCCTGCGTTTACGGATGATCAGATAGAGCTTAATACAGAATATTATTACAGGGTGACAGCGGTTGGATATTCAGAGAGCGGTACATCTGAAGAGATAACAATTATTACCCGGCTTGATTGAAATGAAAGAGAAAATACTCAAGGAATTTGAAGAGAGCATATCTGTTAAAAAACGTTTTGTTAATGATAATGCTGACATGATAATTGAAGTTTCCAATTTGATTGCCGATACATTTAACAGAAGCGGGAAACTATTGCTTTTTGGTAATGGCGGCAGCGCTACTGATGCGTCACATATTGCGGCAGAGTTTGTAAACAGATTCAAAAAGGAGCGTCCTGCTTTTCCTGCCATTGCATTAAATACTGACGTTGCTGTTTTGACTTCGATCGCGAACGATTATAGCTACGAAAATATCTTTGAGCGGCAGTTAAAGGCGCTTGGCCAGGCAGGTGATGTGGTAATAGCGATAAGTACCAGCGGTTCATCTCCAAACGTTGTAAAGGCGGTAGAAGCTGCAAAAAGAAAAAAAATGAAGACAATCGCGTTTACAGGTGAAAGAGGCGACAGGCTTGCCTCCCAATGTGATTATGTTTTTGCCATCCCTTCACATAATACCCCAAGGATACAGGAGACTCATATAACTCTCGGCCATGTACTCTGCCAGATGGTTGAAGAGATCCTCTTTGAGGCCCACAGAAAGAAGTAACATATTCGTTTAACGCATTAGAACCTGATTGGAATATCCATTATCGGAAATGCTAATATTTGCATATGAAAAAAATTACCCTTCTATTAATCCTATTCCTCATTTTGCCATATATATCAGAGGGTGAAACATATTTATTAAAGTTAAGGACAAGCAGACACTCTGATTTTCTGAGGATCGTTCTCGAGGGGAAAAAGGAAATAATCGATAAGGCGCAGGTTTATCAGAGAGGTAGAAATGTGATTGTATCCATTCCGTCAATCCCATTCTCGATTAGGACAGAAAAAACAGTGATTCAGTATAAGAAAACGAAACCGGATACAATTGTATTCAGTCCGGAGGATTTCAGGGGACTCAAGGTATTTCCCCTTGAGTATCCTGACAGACTTGTGATCGATATTTATTTAAAAGAGAAGAAAAATAATGTTCTAACAATACCGTTGCCTCTGGAGGGAGATGAGAAGAAATATGATTCATCGGACATTAAGTCTATTGTTATTGATCCCGGGCACGGTGGTTATGAGTATGGTCTAATATCAGGCAAATACTCGGAAAAGAATATTGTCCTGGATATTGCTAAGAAGCTGAGCCTGCTCATAAATAGCGGTTCTGCCGAGAGTCATCTCACAAGGAGCAGCGACCATTCCCTGACATTGACCGAAAGGATGGAATTTGCAAACAGCAAAGATACGGATCTATTCATCAGTCTTCATATTGGCAATCACAGAGAGATTGTTCTTTATGTGCCTGTAATTACTGAACGTGTATCAGACATCGTAAGATCGCATTTAAATAATAAAGGCCAGGCAGAATATCTTCAGGAATCACTTGTACTTCTTAATGCGATGAAAGAAGCTATAATATCTGAGTTTGGTGGTGACATGGTATTGATAAAACCGCTTCCATATAGCATTCTTTCTAAAATCGAGGCACCATCATTAATGATTGAACTACCATCTTTTGATGATGCCGATTATCTTGAAAAATTTAAAGCTAAAACAGCTAATGCAATTTATAAGGGACTTTATATTTATGAAGAGAAAAAAGCGCGGTAAAAAGGTGCAACATCTCACGACCTCCAGGCTGTTTTTAACTGTTTTGGTTATATCTTTTTCTATAAGTATGGGTGCGAGCTATTTTTATTTAAAAGATAAATTTTCCTTTGAATCGTCCTTTATAGCAGATATCGAATCGAGTAGGGTAAATACTGTCGATGAAGACAGGGGCAATGATATTCAAAGGTTATATAAAACCGGGGGGAACCATCAGTTAGTCAGGGGCAGCATAATATTTCGAAAGGATATATTACTTGTGACAGCTGAGGATTTTATAAGACAGAATCTTAGTTCGTACAGAGCAAATCTGCTGGATCTATATCTGGATCAGGAGGGAATTATATATATCGATTTCGGCAGTGCAATTAAAAAAAATTTCAGGGGAGATGCTTATGATGAAATGAATGTTTTATCCGGATTATTTAAAGGTATAAAAAATATTATTCCGGGACTTTCTGCTATTAAAATTTTAATAGAAGGCAAAGAAGCAGAAACATTCGGCGGACATATTGATATCTCAAAACCGGTGGGAGAAGAGATTGCATACAGCATTCAATGACAAACCTATAGGTATATTTGATTCGGGCGTTGGTGGTCTTACGGTTGCGAGAGAGATAATCGATAAGTTGCCGCATGAGAATATTGTCTATCTTGGTGATACGGCGAGAGTTCCATATGGTGGAAGGTCATTCGAGACTGTTATAAGATACTCCTTGGAAAACACCGAATTTCTCATGTCTGAAAACATTAAAATGCTTGTTGTTGCCTGCAACACATCATCTGCTGTCAGTCTTTATACACTTTCCAATAAGTTCCCGATCCCGATTATTGGTGTTGTTGAGCCGGGAGCCAGGGCTGCAGTGGAAAAGACCCGATTAAAGAAAGTTGCTATAATAGGTACCGAGACCACTATAAGCAGTCGTTCATATGAGCGGGCAATTCAGGCCATTGACGACTCGATCAGTATATCAGGGATTGCTTGTCCGCTATTTGTCCCGTTGATTGAAGAGGGGTGGTTGGAGGGTGATGTTGTCACTCTTACTGCGCGAGAATATCTATCTTCAATTGTAAATGATGGAGCGGATACAATAGTGCTCGGCTGTACCCATTATCCCATGATAAAACATGTTATAAAAGACATTGTGCAAAAACCTCTAATAGATTCGGCGGTTGAGACCGCGAAAGAAGTGCAGAAAGTTCTTGAGGAGATGAATATCTGTGCTAAGGACAATGCAATGGCAACAAGGAGATTTTATGTCACTGATTCTCCGGATAAGTTTGCCAGGGTTGGTGAACGATTTCTTGGACACGAAATTACAGATATAACAAAGATCAATCTTGGGGGATAATTAATAGTACAAATTACGAAATATCTAACCCAGATTATTTACCCTGTAAAGCAGGTATCCAAAATAAAAGGTTTGAATACGGCAACATGCATTTATATGAAACACATCTATATAATTCATTAATATTCACAGTGTATCAAAGACTCATACGGCAAAAGCCGCTCCCAAAACTTTTATTTTGGATACCTGCTTTAATTCGAGATAGTTATGAATAATGTAGACTAAACGGAGGAGAAATATAATGCGTCCTGATGGCAGATCAAACAACGAAATTAGAAATATCAAGATAACCCGGAATTTCATAAAGAGTGCGGAAGGGGCTGTATTAATAGAAATGGGAGACACAAAGGTAATCTGTACCGCGTCTATAGAGGAAAGGGTGCCTCCTTTTCTGAAAGACAAAAACAGAGGTTGGATAACAGGTGAATATTCAATGCTTCCCCGTTCTACTGACACAAGGAATATCAGGGAGTCATCGAGCGGCAGGGTCGGTGGAAGGACCCATGAAATACAGAGACTGATCGGACGCGCAATGCGCTCTGTTGTGGACCTGGATGCACTTGGTGAAAGAACCATATGGCTTGACTGTGATGTTATTCAGGCAGATGGAGGGACAAGAACAGCATCGATATCAGGGGCATTCGTTGCATTGAAAGACGCTGTAGGATATGCAATTAATAACAACTCAATAAACAGGCAGCCGATTAAGGATTATGTTGCTGCGGTGAGTGTAGGAATAGTAAATGGAGAGCCTCGTCTTGATCTTGCATATGCTGAAGACGCAACTGCGGAAGTTGACATGAATATCGTAATGACCAGCGCCGGGAAATTTATCGAAATTCAGGGAACTGCCGAGACCGAGCCATTCGATATAAATGGTCTTCAGGGGATGCTTTCCCTGGCTGAGGCCGGAATTAAAGAGATAATTACTGTTCAGCGAAGCATGCTGGGTGAATGAATCTCCAACCATTGAATTCAAAGTAGCAAACTCATTCCAGATTAACTCCCTGTTCATTTTTTGTCACTTTCATGGTATCATTTTATCGGGACATTGGTTGTAGTTTTTTATATTCCTTGAATCAGACTGATAATTAGACTTTCATCTATGCGATACAGAAGCATAAAAAAATGGCCTGAGGATGAAAGGCCCAGGGAAAGGCTTTTGAAAATTGGTGCAAGTGAATTGAGTTCTGCTCAATTGCTTGCAATAATATTAAGAACAGGAAGCACGGATAAGAGTGCAATTGAGCTATCAAGAGAACTGCTGATACATTTCAGCAGTCTGAAAGAGATCGAGGATGCTTCAGTTGCTGAGTTCTTACATATAAAAGGGATCGGCACTGCAAAAATATCACAGCTCAAGGCTGCCCTCGAACTCGGGAGGAGACTTTTTCAGAGCGGGAGAGACCCCTCAATTCAGAAACCGGCTTTCAAAAATAGCAGGGAAGTATATGAATATTTCAGACCCAAATTTTACGGGCTTAAGAAAGAAAAATTTCTCAGTGCATTACTTGATTCAAAGAACAGGGTATTCAGGGAAATAATTATATCCGAAGGCTCGCTCACATCATCTATTGTTCATCCCCGTGAGGTTTTCAGGTATGCAATAAAAGAGGCTGCGGCAGCTGTGCTGTTTATTCACAATCATCCAAGCGGTGATCCAAATCCGAGCAAGGACGATATAGTGATTACAAAGAGACTTGTAGAAACCGGAAAAGTCATCGGCATTAATGTGCTTGATCATATTGTGATATCTGATGGGCAATATCTGAGCCTGATGGAAAAAGGGTTTATGAATTAGTTGAAGTTTAAAGGCCTAACTGTCCTAAATATATATATAATAATAATCATGGATGCTATCCAATTTCAAGTATAAATATTCTTTATTTACAGTTTTTCTACAAGATTTCCCTTTACACACTGCATGATTTTTTTATGCAAATAGTCTAAAATGTCATACCAATCTTATTAGTAATAATATTCAAATACGCACAAATTAACTCTGAACTGATAGTGAATACAAGGAGGAATAAATGTCAAAAATTCAAAGGGCGCTTATAAGTGTTTCTGACAAGACCGGGGTTGTTGATTTTGCAAGGGAACTCGGCGGTCTTGGAATTGAGTTGCTGTCTACAGGTGGAACGGCAAAAGCTATAAAGGACGCAGGAATAGATGTCAAAGATGTATCTGATTATACCGGATTCCCGGAGATGCTGGGTGGCAGGCTGAAAACCCTTCATCCAAAGATTCATGGAGGTCTACTCTGGAGAAGGGATAATCCTCAGGATAAGGAAGATGTGAAATCCAATAGTATAGAGTCGATAGATCTGGTAGCAGTTAACCTTTATCCATTTGAACAGACTGTATCAAAACCTGATGTATCGTTTGAAGATGCAATAGAAAATATCGATATCGGGGGGCCGACCATGTTGAGGGCTGCATCGAAAAATTTTAAGGATGTGGCAGTCATTGTTGATCCCGAGGATTATTTAAAAGTTCTTGATGAATTAAAATCAGGTGGCGGAGAAGTGGGTTATGATACAAAATATTATCTTGCGAGAAAAGTCTTTGCTCATACAGCCCGTTATGACACTTTAATCTCAAACTATCTGAACAGACAGGCTGAACCTGACAATCCTTTCCAGCCGGGCATAAACTTGAGTTTCAGTAAAATCAGCAATCTCAGGTATGGTGAAAATCCACACATGAAAGCGGCGGTATACAGGGAACCTCTGTATTCCGGTTTATCCCTTGTTGATGCCAGGATACTTCAGGGCAAGGAAATGTCGTTTAATAATTATCTCGACTCAAGCGCAGTTATTGATCTTGCCAGGGAATTTAAAGGCAAGCCTTCTGCGGTTATCGTTAAGCACAATAACCCGTGCGGTGTCGCAATTGCTGATTCATTGCATGTAGCGTACAAGAAAGCCTTTGAGACCGATCCGATATCTGCTTTTGGCGGAGTTATTTCTTTAAACAGGGAAGTTGATGAAGCCACTGCAAAAGAAATTCTAAATCTTTTTGTTGAGATTATTATAGCGCCGGGATTTAACGATGCAGCGCTGAGTCTTTTAAGTAAAAAGCCTAATATAAGGTTGTTAGAGCTGGACATTACGAATGACATTGTGGGCTTTGAAATGCGAAAAATCCAGGGAGGGCTTCTTGTGCAGGAGCACGATACTGGGATGATAGATGACCTTAAGTCATGCAAGGTCGTTACAAAAAGGCATCCCGGTGATGATGAGTATGCGGCAATGGCATTTGCGTGGAGAATATGCAAGCATATGAAGTCCAATTCGATTATTTACTCTTCAAAGGATCAAACGCTTGGGATCGGCTGTGGACAGACCAGCAGGGTTGACTCTGCAAAACTGGCTGCAATGAAGGCTGGCAATTTTAATATATCCCTGAAGGGATCAGCAGTGGCTTCAGATGCTTTTTTCCCTAACAGAGACGGAATTGATGTGATAGCAGTAGCCGGCGCAACAGCGGTAATTCAGCCCGGTGGTTCAATAAAGGATGCGGATACGATAGCTGCAGCGGATGAACATAATATGACTATGGTATTTACAGGCATGAGGCATTTTAGACATTAAATGGCAGAGGAAAGGCGAGAAAAGCGGGAAAAGCGGGAAAGGAAGTAAGCAGTAAGCCGTAGGGAGTATGCAGTAAGGAATAAAGCAGTAAAGAGTTTAGAGAGAGGCTGTACAAGTATCGAATGTATCGTCACCATTATACAAGCTGTCATTATCCGATTTGATCGGAAAATAGTAATAGATTAATATCATAACTATTGTCACTCCCACTTGCCTGCCTGCCGGTAGGCAGGTCGGGAGTCATCAGTCAAAATGATTCCGGTCAAGCCGGAATGACAGTACAAAAATTTGAAGAGCTTAATTTTTAAATAGGAGATTTGAGAAATGAAAGTTTTGGTAGTTGGAGGCGGTGGCAGGGAACATGCGCTGGTCTGGAAACTCGATCAGAGTCCGAAGGTTGACAAGATTTATTGTGCTCCCGGTAACGCGGGAATTTCCAAAATTGCAGAGTGTGTGGACCTGAAAGCTAACAACATTGACGCACTGCTCGATTTTGTAAAGTACAACTGGATAGATTTGACAGTTGTCGGACCTGAGGTGCCACTGACTGAAGGTATTGTTGATGCATTTGTCAAAGATGGCCGCAGGATTTTTGGCCCGGATTCATCGGGCGCAAGACTTGAAGGCAGCAAGATGTTTTCAAAAGATTTTATGCAAAAATACGGATTGCCTACTGCTGAATATAAGACTTTCTCTTCTTATGCACAGGCTGAGGAATATGTGAGACTTAAAGGGGCTCCCATTGTTATAAAGGCTGATGGTCTTGCCGCAGGCAAAGGTGTTATTGTGGCTGAAACTGTTAAGGAAGCTCTTGAGGCACTGAAGCTGATAATGAAGGATAAGGCATTCGGAGATGCCGGGAATAGAGTAGTGGTAGAGCAGTGCTTGAAAGGCGAAGAGACATCTTTTATGATTTTGACTGATGGAGAAACGGTCGTTCCTCTTGTGACATCACAGGACCATAAACAGATTTTTAATGATGACAAAGGACCGAATACAGGTGGTATGGGAGCTTACAGTCCGGCTCCGATTGTTACAGAGGATATGAAGGATGAAATTATGCGGTCTATAATTGATCCTCTTATGAATGGGCTTAAACGTGAGAATATTAATTACAGAGGGGTTATTTATGTTGGTGTTATGGTTTGTGATGGCAAGCCTTATGTCCTTGAATTCAATGTCAGGTTTGGGGATCCTGAGGCACAGCCGATTTTGGCCCGACTCGATAGTGACCTTTTTGATTTATTAAAGGCAACTGCAGAGGGTAAACTTAAAGATGTCCATGTATCGTGGAAGAGTGATTCATCAATATGCGTTGTACTCGCATCCAGGGGATATCCGGGCCCATATAAAAAAGGAAAAGTTATAGAAGGTCTTGATGCCTTCAAAAATGATGATAAGGTTGTTGTCTTTCATGCGGGAACAGACTTGAATGACAGTGAAGTCGTTACATCAGGGGGCAGAGTCCTGGGAGTTACCGCATTAGGAAATAGTATCAAGGCAGCTCAGGCTAATGTTTATGAAGCTGTTAAAAAGATCCGTTTCGAAGGAATGCATTACAGAAAAGATATAGCCGATAAGGCTATAAAAAAACAGTAATCAGTATGCAGTAAGGAGTATACAGTAAGCAGTATACTCTAAAAACAATCGCGATTATCACTGCTTACTCCCTACTGCTTATTACATACTGTTTGCTGATTGCTGCATGGTGATTGATAAGGAGAACAAATGAAACAGGAGAAGGGATTTATGAATGCAAAAGTGTTAATAATTATTGGTAGTGACTCTGATTTGTCTGTGATGGAAGAAACAGGCAAACTTTTAGATGAATTTAACATTCCATATCACATGACAGTATCCTCTGCTCACCGCACTCCCGAGAGAACTCTTAAGCTGGTTAAAAGCGCTGAAAAGGATGGTATTGAAGTTATCATTGCCGGAGCCGGTGCCGCCGCCCATCTTGCGGGAGTTGTTGCATCTCATACAGTCCTGCCTGTAATTGGAGTACCGATACCTTCATCTCCCCTGGAGGGAGTTGATGCTCTTTATTCAACAGTTCAAATGCCTCCCGGCATTCCTGTTGCTACGATGGCTGTTGGCAAGGCCGGAGCAAAAAATGCTGCAATTTTTGCTGCTCAGATTTTAGGTTTGAGATCCGCTGCTTTAAAAAAAATTCTCAATAACTACCGCCAGAAGATGGCCGGAGAAGTGGTAAAAAAAGCAAAGAAGATTGAAAAAGGATAATAGAACATTCTGTAAAACAAAGGGAAATCCAATCAACTTTAGTCATCTTATTTTTCTGTCGATTAATTTAGTATGAAATTAGAAGCGTTCAATGAAGCTTTAGTCAATAGGTTAAAGCAGGAGTTCAGGTTCTTCAAAACCCTTACTGAAGAAGAAATTTCTTGTTTTCTTGATTTCTGTAAATATGCGAAAGGTTCTGCCGGGGAGAATCTATGGGAAGAAGGGGACTCTGATAATTATGCCGCATTTATCCTTGCCGGAAAAATTGGAATAAAGAAAAAAACGGAATTCGACAGGTATATGATTGTAGGAACTTTTGCAAAGGGTACTGTAGCGGGTGAACTTTGCCTTCTTACAAATCTCAACAGGTCTGTCACTGCAGTAGTACTCGAAGATATAGAAATTATGCGTCTTGAGAGCAAAGATTTTGAAAAGCTAATTTCGAAACATCCTATGCTGGGACTTAAATTGCTCAGGCATATTTTTTTAGTAATATCGAATCGCCTTAATAAATCTACAGCTCGCATAGCTTCAATATTTTAAAGCACCATACGATAACTATATCGGGATATCATCTATCAGCAGGCTGAACCCCTCGAAACGGTGTTGGAATGTGTCGCAATTCTGTTTTCTCGGCATTCAGCCTGCTCTAAGACAATCTTTTGGACAGCACTGTTTGTAAATAATGCATAAATACGTATAATATCAGGAGCTAAAAAACAAAAGAGGGTTAAGCTGTGCTAAAGTTTTTTGAAAAAATAGGCGGGAATTTTCTCTATTATGTAAATGATGCGGGAAGAATGGGCATATTCCTGTTTAATTCTCTTCTTAGCATTTTAAAACCTCCTTATAAGATTAATCCTGTTATTAAACAGATCTACATTATCGGCACATTATCGGTATTTGTCATTCTTTTCACAGGGGCTTTTACGGGTATGGTTCTTGGTCTGCAGGGATATCATACACTCAGCAAATTCGGAGCGCAGGGCCTTCTGGGATCGGCAGTTGCCCTTGGCCTTATAAGAGAGCTGGGTCCTGTGCTTACAGCTCTTATGGTAACCGGCAGGGCCGGTTCTGCCATCTGTGCAGAGATCGGAGTAATGCGCATATCTGAACAGATAGATGCACTGGAATGCATGGCAATTGACCCTCATAAATATATTATGTCTCCTAAATTCATAGCCGGAATTATTTCTCTGCCGCTATTGACCGCTTTATTTGATGTGATGGGTATCCTCGGAGGGTATGCAGTGGGAGTAGGGCTTATGGGCGCTAATGAGGGCACATATTTTTCCAGTATGTATAATGACGTTATTTTTGATGATATTTATATGGGATTTGTTAAGTCTCTCTGCTTTGGTCTGGTGATTATATGGATATGTTCCTTTAAAGGGTATTTTGTTCATTTGACAAGAGGAGGGGGATTTGGAGCTGAGGGAGTCAGCAAGGTCACTACGAATGCAGTCGTTTTATCATCTGTTAGTGTATTAGTATTTGATTATGTTTTGACATCGGTATTGTTATGAGTGGAAATCACGCAGTACAGCTTATTGATATCAGAAAATCATATGGCCCGCAAGAAGTATTAAAAGGGGTCAACCTCTCTATAATGGAGGGGAAAACAACCGTGATAGTTGGGGGGAGCGGACAGGGGAAGAGCCAGATCATTAAGCATATACTGGGGCTTATCAGGCCGGATAGTGGTCAGGTGATGGTATATGGCAAAGACTTAAACATTGTTAATAATAGACAATTAAAAGAGGTAAGGAACAATTTCGGTGTATTGTTTCAAAATGCAGCTCTCTTTGATTCAATGACCGTATTTGATAATGTTGCGCTTCCGTTGAGGGAAAGAACTAAGATATCCGAGAAGGAGATAGATAAAATAGTAAATGAAAAACTGGTTATGATGGATGTTGAGGGGACAAATGATAAATATCCTGCACAACTAAGTGGAGGGATGAGAAAGAGAGTCGGACTTGCGCGTGCGCTCGTATTAAACCCAAAAATTGTTTTTTTTGATGAACCGACAACAGGACTGGATATTGCCAAAAGTAATGAGATATACCGTGTCTTTTTCAGGACACAAACTGCATTGGGATACACTGCAGTGATTGTAAGTCATGATGTGCCGAGAATTTTTAAACTGGCCGATTATGTAGCGTTACTGCATAACGGTGTTGTTCAGGGTTGTCTGACACCGGAGGAATTTCAGTTATCGGATAATCCTGTGATCAAGGCGTTTGTTGAGACTACAATGGGGCCGCTTTATTCAAGTGAAATGGAGGTTTAAATTATGAATAAGATAAATATCGAGACAGGAGTGGGAATATTTCTTATAGCAGGACTTCTCTGCCTTGGCTATCTCTCTACTAAGCTGGGCGATGTGGATCTTTTTGGCACTGAACAGTATAAAGTTCAGGCAAGATTTGCAAGCGTATCAGGTCTTAGAGAGGGTGCTGCAGTTGAGGTTGCAGGAGTTTCAGTAGGGAAGGTGTCAAAGATTCATCTTGAAGATTATGAAGCAACGGTAGAACTGCAGATCGATCCTGAGATTAAATTACAGGATGACTCTATTGCTTCCATAAGGACTCAGGGTATAATTGGTGACAAGTATGTGAAGATTAAAATAGGCGGATCAGATGAATACATAGACAAAGGTGGAGAAATACTCGAAACTGAATCAGCAATAGAACTGGAAGAACTGGTCAGTAAATATATATTTGAAAAGGAATAAAGATAATTATAGCAACTTATCAACTGGAGAGGTAAACTATGAAAATAAGAAAAGCTTTCCTATTGTATTTTGTATCATTATGTATTGTTGGCATTAGTTCTCAGGCGAATGCTACACCTGCTCCTACTGTTGCGATCAGTGAGACGATTAATTCTATACTGGACACCTTAAGAGACAAAGAGCTTTCGCAGCCGTCAAATAAAATCGAAAGACGCGATAAAATCGGCACGTTAATCAGGGATAGATTTGATTTTAAGGAAATGTCAAAACGTTCTCTTGCCAGACACTGGAAAAAAATAAGTCCTGATGATCAAAAACAATTTGTCTCTATCTTCGCTGACCTGCTTGAAGCCTCATATATAGGGAAAATTGAGGGATACACTGACGAAAAAGTTACCTACGATAAGGAAACGCTTAAAGGTAAAGGTAAGTATGGAGTGGTCAGTACTTCAATAGTAACAAAGAGCGTTAATATCCCTATAGATTATAAGGTCAAACTAAAAAATGACAAATGGTGGGTTTATGATGTGGTTATTGAAGGGGTCAGCTTTGTCAGCACATACAGAAGCCAGTACAATAAGATCATTATTAAGGAATCCTTTGCAAAACTGATCGAAAAAATGAAGACTAAACTCGATGAGGTTAATGCGCTATAGAAAGTCTGATATTTTTTGTGGTGAAACATGGATGATAATTTAAAAAATAAAATTTTAGCGATGAAAGATGAACTTGTGCTTTTTAATCTTCTAAATAATGAAGAAGTGGAAGCGCTCGTCCCTTATCTCGAAGTTCTTCTCTACAAGTCGGGTCAAACACTGTTTGAAGAAGGAGAGCCCGGAGATTTTCTCGCATTTATTGTAAGCGGCCGAGTGCAGGCCAAAAAACATACTGAATTCAAGGGCAAGCAGATTGTGCTTGCAACGCTTGAGAAGTGTTCCCTGGTTGGGGAAATGTCTTTTGTTAATTCTGATGAGCCACGCTCTGCCAGTGTTGTAGCGCTTGAAGATTCTGAATTCGTAATTATTAGAAGGGATTCGATGGATGCCCTTACGGAAAAATACCCGATGATTGGTATAAAGATTTTAAAAGGGCTGATCCGTATACTGGCTATACGCTTGCAAAAGGCTGATGAGCGGTTCTCTACAATTTTTTAATTTACCTTGATTATAGGTTCCACACAAAAACCTGAAGAACCTATTAAAATAACATATTTAAAGTCATTTACAAAGATACAATTTGACATCAAGG
>CAYPIT010000010.1:0-20404 GCA_964410825.1 uncultured Nitrospiraceae bacterium | reverse complement strand
ACACCAGTACTAACTGGCTTCAAAGACACTGGTTTTGGAGTGTCAATATTTACAATCCGGCAACGGGTAAAGATACCCCGCTTGGCAGCACTCAAGACTATGCTGACTCTTCATCAGCACTTTCTAATAATTTAGGAGATTCTCTTGTGATAAATCTGGCATCAGCTGGTAATCTGCAATTTTATGTAAAGGACAGAAGTCCACGAGATAATATTGGATCTCTGACGATGAATGTATCAACTCCTGTAGTCCCGGAACCGATAAGTTCTATTCTGTTTGTCGTGGGAGGATCAACACTCGCAGCAAGACGGTTTATGAGAAGGAAAAAATAGACAGGCAATCATATTTTATCTATTACGATAATTCAGGCGGATTAATTTCATTAACTGAAATTATCCGCTTTCTTCATTTATAACCTTTTCAACAGCCTTTTTATCCAGCACCTCTTCTTTCAATAGTTCTTCAGCAAGTTTATCCAAAGTTTTTCTTTTTGCCTTCAATATCTCTTCAGCCCTTGATTCAGCATCAATAATTAATTTATGAATTTCCTGATCCATGAGCCAGGCCATATCTTCACTGTAACGCTTTGGTTGAGCAAGCTCTCTCCCTAAAAAAGGATGTTCCTCACCCCTGCCGAGACTGACAGGTCCGATTTTGTCACTCATGCCCCATTGTGCTACCATTTTTTCGGCCAGGGAGGACGCATCTTTCAGATCACTTTGTGCGCCTGTGCTCACATCGTCAAACACTATTTTTTCAGCTACCCTGCCTCCGAGTGCAACGGCCAGTCTGTTCATAAGATATGCTTTTGGATAATAGTGTCGGTCTTCCTCCGGAAGCTGCTGTGTTACCCCCATTGCCATTCCACGGGGGATGATGCTGACTTTATGGATCGGATCAGTTCCCGGCAGTGCATGGGCAACAAGGGCATGACCGGATTCGTGATATGCAGTTATGCGTTTTTCCATCTCACTGATCGACTCTTCCCTGACTGTTCCCATGAGAATCCTGTCCCTTGCTTCTTCAAAGCAATCCATATCAATCTTGATCTTATTTTTTCTTATAGCTATTAGTGCTGATTCGTTTGTAAGGTTTTCAAGATCAGCTCCGGACATGCCGGGTGTACCCCGTGCTATTTTTTCGAGGTCAATACCATCCGCGAGCACTTTATCCTTGACATGCACTTCAAGAATTGCGGCACGATCCTTTACTCCAGGACGGTCAATAACCACATGTCGATCAAAACGACCGGGTCGAAGCAGAGCAGGGTCAAGTACATCAGGGCGGTTAGTTGCAGCCATGACTATTATTTCCTCATGAGTCTCAAACCCGTCCAGTTCACTTAAAAGCTGATTCAGAGTTTGCTCTCTTTCGTCATGTCCACCGCCAAGGCCAGCCCCTCTTGTGCGGCCCACAGCATCAATCTCGTCTATGAAAATTATACTTGGCTGTGATGCTCTTGCTTTCTGAAACATATCTCTTACACGGGAAGCGCCAACACCAACAAACATCTCAATGAACTCCGATGCACTTATGCTGTAAAACGATACTTCTGCCTCACCGGCTACCGCACGAGCCAGCAGGGTTTTTCCTGTACCCGGAGGGCCAATTAAAAGGACACCTTTGGGAACGTTAGCACCCAGAGTTCGGAACTTTGAAGGGTCTTTAAGAAACTCTATTGTTTCTCTCAGTTCCTGTTTAGCGTTTGCCATTCCGGCAACATCCTTAAAAGTAACACCGGCTTTTCGAACGTCATGCAGTTTTGCCTTGCTCTGTCCAAAAGAAAAGAGGCCGCCGGGTCCGCCCTGCACACGCTGAGCGCCTCTCATTATAAAGATCCAGATTCCTATAATCAGAACCCATGGGAGAAGACCGACTATGAACTGCCAGAACGGGGACAATTCTTCCGGGGGGGCAACATTAATTATGACATCTCTTTCTTTTAACAGAGTGAGTATTTCCTCTCCCTGGAAGGATGGTAAGAAAGTAGAGAAGTTTTTTACGCTTGTGACTGTCGTATGTCCCTGGAGAAGTATATCAGTTGTTTCTCTCAGTACTCCCCTGAGGTGCAATTTTTTTATAGTAACGGAATCCACATTATCAGAATTTAACTGATAAATAAATTGACTGTAGTTTATTTTAAACTCTTTAGGAGCATCTGCATTTATGAATAAGCTCCAGAAATACAAGATGATCAAAGTGACCCCAAAGACTAATAGTAATCTCCATTTTGGATCTTTCAACTTGTCAGGAAAGTTTTTTAATTTTTCGTTGAAATCTGGCATAACTTAAATTATTTCTTAAATATCTGAAAATTAATTTCGATACATTTTCATATTATCAAGCATTAATATATCAAAATAAGCTGAAAACATCCTCACATCTATTTTTCCTCTTCAGTATCCGGTTTACATATATCAATACTGCATCGTGTGATCTCTAAAAAGAGAATACCAAGTTCACTGTTATTATCTGACGCTCTATATGATTCACGCAACAGAATCAGCTTATCTATCGGATAAACTGTCTGAGTTCCTGAAAAAATCTCGATGCTATTGAAGTTTGTTCTGATTCTTGCTGAAACTTTATGTCTCTTTTTAGTTTTAACATGAAAACTGACATCCAGCCATCCCCCTGGCAACATGACACCCTGATATAACGAATCATTTTCTTCAATTATAAAATCCTGTGAAAATATTATGTTGCTGGTTGTGAGCGTATCACGATACTGTCTGTTTTGCTGCCATTCCAGTATATCAAGGAGTATATTAAGAGTGTGCTGTGAACTTTCATCAGCATTTTCCAGGTTGGTATATATTTTTTGCCTCTGTTCTTCATTCGCCTCTTCCATAGTACGGAGCTTGCCGATTATTTCATTATTGGAGGTATTATAATACTCGATAGAAAAGATGAGTTCTCCAGCTGATGCTGAGATAGAAGAGAACGCAATTAGAAGCATTGCAGTAAGTTTTAATAAAAGGTTCTTTATAGCTTAAACCTCCCTTGAATATCATGTATCGGTATCTAATAGATAATATATTCAGTTGATAAATTTGACAAGTTAATACTTGAGATTCGAAAAGCAGTGAGAAAGGAAATTATTTATTAAACAATATCCTGTAGCTATTATATCCTTCTTTTTCCAGGTCCTCCTTTGGGATGAAGCGAAGGGATGCGGAATTTATACAATAGCGCCGTCCGGTAGGGGAGGGACCGTCATTAAAAACATGTCCGAGATGGGAGTCTGCAATACTGCTCCTGACTTCTGTTCTTTCTATAAACAAACTTCTGTCATCTCTCTCAATAATATTTTCAGCATCAATTGCTTTTGTAAAACTTGGCCAGCCTGTGCCGGAATCGAATTTATCGTGTGAACTGAAAAGAGGTTCACCGGAAACAATATCAACATAAATCCCTTCTTTTTTATTGTTCCAAAACTCATTATCGAACGCCTTCTCTGTGGCGTCTTCCTGGGTTACACGATATTGCAGCGGGCTCAGGGATTTTGTTAATTCTTCTTTCGGGGGCTTTTGGTATCTGGTGCTGTCCTTATCTAAATTCCCTTTTTTGTCATTATCATTCCAAATTTCATCAAGGTATTTGTCACGACCGGAACCGAAACGGTAAAGTTTATATCGAATTGAGTGATTAATGTAATAATCCTGATGATATTGTTCTGCCCTGTAAAAATGAACAGCAGGGAGGATTTCTGTCACAATCGGTTTATTATATCGTCCGGACTTCATGAGATCTTCCTTAGATTTTTCTGCGAGGCTCATCTGCTCTTTATTATGATAATAAATTGCTGTTCTGTATTGTGAGCCGCGGTCAACAAACTGCCCATCTGGATCTGTGGGATTAATCTGTCTCCAGAAAACGTTCAGTAGCTCTTCATAAGTTATTTCGGAAGTGGCATAAACAACCTGAATAGCTTCAGCATGCCCGGTTGTACCTGATGAAACATCTTTATACGTCGGATCTTTCTTATGTCCTCCGGTATAGCCGGTAATAACTTCTTTAACGCCCTTAAGTTTTTCATAAGGTGGCTCCATGCACCAGAAGCAACCCCCTGCAAATGTGGCTTTATCAAATTCTGTTTCTGCTGAGGCAGCTGATTGCATAAGAAATACTAAAACAGCAAATATTATACCATTTATTATTCTATAGGGCGTTGACCAAGTCATTTCCATTCAATAAATCCGGTGTCACATAAGTTTGAATTATAACGCTATCTATAATCATAATTGACAATGTCTTTCTATTTGTTACAATAACCTTATATTCCTGAATACGGTATGATTTATATCATAGAAACACTGGAATATTGATTCTATATTACTATAATATTAAGTGATACGAAATATAATCATAATTACTGATCGGAGATAAATAATGAATGCGATTGAGATTGCCAGAAAGATGGAAACAGATGCTATACAGTTTTATACAGATGCATCACAAAAAATAAAATATCCGGCTGGCAAGGTGATGTTTGAGGCGATAATTGTGGATGAAAAGAAACACCTTGAGATTGTTAACAGGCTAATAAAATCACTTGATGTCATTGTCGAAGATCTGCAGCCAATGAAAGATATCAAGACTGTTTTTGAAAATATGAGAGAACAGATGATCGAAAAAGTTATAGTTTCATCAGATGAACTTGAGGCTTTCAAAATCGCGATGCGGATGGAAAAAGAGGGGCTTGAATTTTATAAGAAATTGTCATCTGAAGCTGTAACGAGCAAAGAAAAAGCTGTTTTTAACAGACTTGTCAGTGAAGAGCAGAAACATTATGATATCTTCTCAAATACATATAATTTTTTACAGGATACGGGGAATTGGTTCATGTGGGAAGATCACAGTATTGTTGAAGGATAAACCGCGTGAATATGTATCTTTATTGTAACGGCTCAAAATTCTTGAATTTGTAATTAAATCGTGAACTATTCAAACGATTTGATATTTACAGGCAGTTATGCTATATCAATCATAAATGAATAAACTTGCAGGGGGTAGGATATGAAAAGAACAAATAAGAAACGGAATAAAGGGGTAAGTCTTGCACGTAAAGAATCATCTTTACGTATCACAAAAAGTAATAAGTCGGAATCAAGCAAGCTAGGAACAAACAGACGGTCATTGGTAGGCTCTAAAGATATAATAGCTCATAAACTCAAACCTGAGGCGGCTAAAAAGAATACTTTGTTACCAAGGAGTCTTCAAAAGAAATATGTCAAGAACAGTCGTTCATGCAAGGTTACTTTCAGGCTGCCTAAAGAAGCCGCGCCTAATGCCAGGATGGTCACGGTTGTTGGTGATTTCAATGACTGGAAGATCACTGAAACAAAGATGATAAAATTGAAAAGCGGGGATTTTAAGGCAACGGTAGAGTTGCCCTGTGACAGGGAATACAGGTTCAGATATCTGGTTGATTCCCATAGTTGGGAAAATGACTGGTTTGCCGACAAGTATATACCCAATCAATTTGGCAGTGATGATTCTGTAGTAATTGTCGAATAAAAGGCTCTCAAAGAAAAAAGTCATTGAGTATCATCACAATATTCTATGAACAGACTGTTGGAGGAAAAGTCTGCCTACTTAAAGCATTCTGCTAATCAAAAAATCAACTGGTATCCATGGTCTGAAAAACCCTTTGAAATAGCTGAAAAAGAAGATAAACCTGTTTTCTTGAGTTCTGGTGGCGTATGGTGTCACTGGTGCCATGTTATGGCTAAGGAATGTTTTTATGATGACGAGATCGCAGCCATATTAAATAATCATTTCATCAGTATAAAAGTTGATAGAGATGAAAGACCTGATATTGACAGAAGATTCCAGTTGGCTGTAAATGCGATGGGATCAAGCGGGGGATGGCCCCTCAGTGTGTTCTTGACACATGACAAGAGACCTTTTTTCGGAGGAACCTATTTCCCTCCGGAGGACAGACAGGGAATACCGGGGCTAAAGAAAGTATTAGTCTCAGTACTTAATCACTACCGGTCTCAAAGAGATGAAATCACAAAATATACTGACAAGTTGATTAAATTACTCAAGCGCCCTTCTTTATCAGTCAATGATTATGATGAAACGTTTATTGATGAATCTGTAAGACTGGTCTTGCAGGAATTTGATGATCAAAACGGCGGGTTTGGCAAAGCACCTAAATTTCCGATGCCAGGCGCAATGGAATTCCTTATAAACAGATATATCATTTCAAAGGATAAATCAATCAGTTTGGCGGTTACCAAGACACTCAGTGCGATGGGAAGTGGAGGATTCTATGATCATCTTGGCGGAGGATTTCATCGATACTCGACCGATGAATCCTGGATAATACCACATTTTGAAAAAATGACTGATGATAATTCGTGGTTGCTAAGAAATTATCTTGATGCATACGTAGTCTTTGGAGATGAATTATTTAGAATAGTTTCGGAAGGAATAATTAACTTTATTAAAAATGATCTTTATGACCCTGATGGTGGTTTTTATTCAAGCCAGGATGCGGATGTTACCCCAGATGACGAAGGAGGTTATTTTACATGGACAGGGCAGGACTTCAAAAACGTATTGAGTGGTGAAGAGTATGAGGTTATGTCACGTTATTTATTTGATGAGCGAGGTGCCATGCATCATGATCCAACTAAGAAAGTTTTGTTCCCGGCAATGCATACTGATGAAATAGTTAGAGAAACCGGGATGCAGTTGAGCAAAGTTGTTGAAATTATTAATCAAGGCAAAGACAAATTACTACGAGAGCGAAATCATAGAGAGGCTCCTTTTATTGATAAAACATTTTATTCATCCTTAAATGGAATGTTAATAGTTTCACTTCTAAAGGGATATAAAGTGCTAAGAGACGAGTCCCTTAAAGTGATTGCACTAAAGTCACTAGATAGGGTGCTAGCTCTATTTTACCGCGACGGACTACTTTATCACTCAGAGGGAGTAAAGGCTTTCCTTGATGATTACATAAATTTATCAGATGGACTTATTTCAGCTTACGGGGTGACGGGCCGAAACTTATATCTTAAAAGGGCTGTAGAGATCATGGATTTGTGTATAAATAAATTATGGGACTCTGATGAAGGCGGCTTTTTTGATACGGATGACCATCTACTCGAATTGAAAATCAAGGGAGTTGATGATATACCAAATCCATCAGCTAATTCCCTCGGGATAATTCTTTTACTTAAGCTCAATTTCATAACACAAAATGAAAGATACATGAAGCTGGCAAAAATTGCTTTAAAGGCATTTAATTCAAAATCAAGAGATTCCGGAATACATGCCGGATATTATTTTAGTTCCCTTGATGCTTATTTCAATGCCCTTAAAATTTCAATTCATGCGTCTCCTGAAAGCTCGCTGGCTGTTAAAGCTGTTTCTTTGACCGTACCGTACACATTTATTGCCTATCGAAAAGATGAGGGATACGTCGTTCTCTGTACAGGTAATGTCTGTCACGAACCGATGCATAATCCCGAAGAGATTGAGGATTTTTTGGAAAAGCAAGGGTATAATTAGACGATTGGAATTTATCGGGTTGTTTATTTTAACACTAAACAAAGGAGGGCTGGATGGAATCGTTTTCGATAAGGGAAGTAATTGAACAGGCAATTCAGACTGAGAAGCTGGGACGTGAATTCTATACAAAAATGTCAGAGAGGTTTGAAAATGACAGCAAACTGAAGAACTTTTTTGATGAACTGGCTTTAATGGAAGTTGAACATGAAAAAAAGTTTTCCGGTTTAAGAAAAAAAATAAGTGATGAAAATCTTGAAAACTGGGATGAAGCCGCTAACTACCTGCGAGCAATAGTTGAATCGGAGTTTTTTTTAGGTAAGAATAAATCACTTCCGTCACTGGTACATCTAAATTCTGTTAAGGATGCGGTGGGATATGCCCTTAAGTTTGAAAAGGAAACTTTGCTCTATTATGTTGGATTGCAGCCATCAATCAGCGAAAATGAAGTGATTGATAAAATAATTAATGAGGAAAAGAGCCATATTATGTGGTTGAGTGAATTCAAAAAGAGACTGTAATATTTGATATTGAAACGACGCCGTATCGCTTAGTTACATCTTTGCAAATGGACTATTCAATCAAAATAGGCGGAGAAGCAGGGCAGGGCATTCAGACCATTGGTGGAACGCTTGCTAAGCTCTTTGCCAAATCCGGATATAATGTTTTTACCCATCAGGATTATGAGTCCCGCATCAGGGGAGGGCATAATTTTTATCAGGTCAGGTTATCGGATAGGCCGATAACTGCATCAAGTGACACAATTGATATTCTTGTTGCACTCGACAAAGAAAGCATTGAATATCATGCTAAAGAACTTACCATAAACGGCCAAATCATTTACGATTCATCAGCTTTAAAAGAAAAGCATGACGCCCCGTACTTTCTTGATATCCCTTTTGTGAATTTAGCGATTGAAAATGGTGGTAACAGAATTATGGCCAACTCGGTGGCGATAGGCTCTGTTCTGGGCATACTTGGAGAAAACCTCGATATGCTTTTTAATATCTTTGGCAAGATATTCGGGAAAAAGGGTGATGAGATAATAAAAGGAAACATAAATGCTGCAAATGCGGGACATGATTATGCTGTCACGCATTGCCAGAGGTGTGCCTTTTCAACAAAGGATAACGATATAGCAAGGCAGTCTAAAATGCTCATCGCAGGCAATGACGCCATAGGTCTGGGAGCAGTTGCATCAGGCCTGAAATTTTATTCTGCATATCCTATGACTCCTTCTACCGGGATAATGAACTACATTGCGGGAAAAGAGGCGGAATACGGAATAATTCTTGAGCAGGCTGAGGATGAGATATCAGCCATTAATATGGCGCTTGGTGCCTCCTTTGCCGGTGTAAGGGCTATGACCGGGTCTTCCGGAGGAGGATTTGCACTGATGGTCGAAGGTTTATCGCTTGCCGGCATGACCGAAACTCCTATAGTGATTGCCCTTGCGCAAAGACCCGGACCTGCAACCGGGTTTCCGACCCGAACAGAGCAGGGTGATCTGTTATTTGCGATCTATTCTGCACATGGCGAGTTCCCGAGGGTTATATTTGCTCCGGGTACCCCGGAGCAGGCATTTATCCTGACAAATAAGGCATTTGAAATATCAGAAAAATATCAGATTCCCGTTATTATCATAACTGACCAGTATCTCGCGGATTCTGAGTGGGCCTTTGATCGATTCGACTTAGATAGGGTCTGTTACTCTGATCAAAGATTAAGAGGGAAGGCTTTGCAGGATTTAAAAGAATACAATCGCCACACTTTTACAGAGAGCGGAGTTACCGCTATGGGCGTTCCAGGGGATTCAACACATCTGGTAGTGACAGATAGCGATGAACATGATGAAGCAGGTCACATAGTGGAAGATGCCGGGACACGGGATAAAATGGTTGATAAAAGATTGTTTAAGAAACTATTTACTATAAGAGAAGAAATATCTCCGCCTGAAATTTATGGAGATGAGAGTCCCGATATAGTTCTTGTCTGTTGGGGCTCTACTTACGGGATATTAAAAGAAGTGGTTAATCTTCTGTCCCATGACAATAAAGTTGCGATGATGCATTTCGGTGAAATTTATCCGCTTCCGGATACGGCAAAATTTAATTACCTCGAAATCCTGAAAAATGCATCATTGACTTTTTGTATTGAAAACAACGCAAGAGGTCAGTTTGCCCGGTTAATCAGGGCAGAAACAGGATTTGAGTTTAAAGTGAAAATTAATCAATATGACGGCAGACCATTTAAGGTTACTAGTTTACGAGAGGAACTTAATGCCCACATTGCAGGATTATAAAGGAGAGCATCCGGCATGGTGTCCGGGCTGTGGCAATTACAGTATTCTCAAATCTTTTAAGGACACTATGATAGATATGGGCATCGAGCCTCATCAATTTACTATTGTGTCAGGTATCGGACAGGCGGCAAAATTTCCTCATTATGTTAAGTGCAATACCTTTAACGGCCTTCATGGCAGGGCATTACCGGTAGCCACCGGTATGAGGCTGGCTAATCATGAACATTCGATTATGGTTTTTACTGGTGACGGTGATTGTTATGGTGAAGGCGGCAACCATTTCATTCATGCAATAAGGAGAAATGTAAATGTGAAGCTCTTTGTTCATGACAATCAGATTTACGGTCTTACAAAAGGTCAGGCCTCACCGACAAGCATGGAGGGAATGAAGACCAGGAACCAGCCTTTTGGGGTATTTTCAGAGCAGCTAAATCCAATTGTACTTGCTGTTGCCCTTGACTGCAGTTTTGTCGCGAGGGGATTTTCGGGAGATATCGATCACTTAAATGAACTGATCAAAGCAGCGGTTAATCATAAGGGATTTTCGCTTGTAGACATTCTCCA
This sequence comes from uncultured Nitrospiraceae bacterium, assembly GCA_964410825.1. Classification (GTDB taxonomy): domain Bacteria; phylum Nitrospirota; class Thermodesulfovibrionia; order UBA6902; family UBA6902; genus CAZVHL01. The sequence goes on along the minus strand of CAYPIT010000010.1, from coordinate 10,014 downwards.
ACCATGCGTTACATTCAATAAGATTAACACTCTTCAGTGGTATGAAAAGAGAGTCTACCATATAGATCCCGAATATAATCCTGAAGACAAAGTAGAGGCATTCAGAAAAGCACAGGAATGGGGAGAGCGGATACCACTTGGTATTATTTATAAAAATAACCGGCCTATTATGGAAGAGAGTTTGCCTATGATTAAGGATCATCCTCTTGTTAAACAGTCATTTGAGCCCATAAAATTAAAATCTGCTTTAGAGGAGTTTTATTAACCATTTCTTAATTTAAAATGTAGAGAATTTATAAAGTTTTTACAATTTCCGAATTAATAAGTATGATATTGTTAGTTTTGCAGACTACTTATAATTGCAAGAACTGTTATGGATATTAATAAGATTTTTAATATTGTAGTAACAAACATTCAGGTCAACCCGGTTGGAACTGTTGCAGGTGCCGTCAGTCTGCTGATATTGCTTTTCTGGAGGCCCAAAATATTTTTAATAGTGATTTCTATTGCAGCTGCGGCATATGGATTAGCTATTCTTTTTGGAAAGCTGGCTGCTACAGGTTTGGGTGGCTAACTTTTATAATGAATTTTTCGGTTCCTTCCTGAATGTCGAATAATCTTACATACTGTAAACAAATGTTACATATTTGTGTCATTTTCGATAAGTTCTATTGAGAAATACATTGTAAAATCAGGCGGTTATATTAGACAGTCTCTTGGCATATCAATTGCTTAAATAATAGTACACATTTTCGATTTACCTCTAAATTAATATTCAGTCATTTATTGGAGCATATTATGTTTGGAGTTAAAAAAATATTCCTCGTGTATTTTTTGTTTCTTACCGCATGTGCATCGATGACTGATAACCAGACCGCCGCTGAATTTATTTATGCGGGTGCTTCATATGCCAGTGAAGGCAAATTTGATCTGGCCTTAGATGAATATAAAAAGGCGATAGATATTGCTCCAGACTACGCAAATTCATATAACAGCCGTGGGAATGTATTTTTTAGTAGAGGAGAGTTTGATAAGGCGATTGATGAATATAAAAAGGCGATAAGTCTAAACCCTCGATATGCCAAGGCTTATAACAATATGGGATTTACATATCTGGAAATGAGTCAATATGAGAATGCAATTAATAGATTCAGTGAAGCGATAAAAAATGACCCGCAATATGCCAAAGCGTATCATAACAGGGGGCTGGCATTTTTTGCGCAGGGTGAATATGACAGGGCACTTCTTGATTATAATACAGCGCTAAAGATTGACCCGGGCCTGGCAAAGACATACGACAACCGCGGTGCTATCTATATGATGATAGGTGACCTGGACAGGGCCTGCTCAGATTTTACCCGGGCGTGTGAACTCGGTGAGTGTTCTACTTTTGATATAATAAGGGGCGAAGGTTATTGCGCGTTTCCATATTTAGCAAAGATGATATTTAATAATTAGATTGTTCATCATTTTCAGAACTATGATTTCTTGATTTTTGCAATTGCTTCTTCAGCAACAGCACAGACAGTTTTCTTAACCAGTTTCCCATTTTCATATATATCAATAGTGTTATTATCGGTTTTCAGTTTCTGAAGTTTATTCAGATCATCAACAGTGCCAAGTTCGCCGAGGGCTTTTGCCGCATAACAACGATTCCTAATAGCATTGTCTGAAATATAAGAATGTACTATTGGAATGGCATGCTCGACTGTATACGGATTAAGTTTTCCTATTCGACTCAGGGCCCACAGTACTCCTGGTGTTAACATTTTTTCTTCATGGAAAGATGCGATGATAGGTGCTATATCTGCACACAGTTCAGGATTGTTTCTGACTATTTCACCAAGGATCTCAGGGGCGCTCCAGCCAATACCTCCAGACTCATCCCTGATCATCCATAAAAGACGGCCGACAGTATCCCTGACAGTTTCAGAATCGACCTTTGCTATATTCCCTGATAATATGCCAATAGCCTCAATTGATCTCCAGGCTATATTATTGCTCTTGTCATAACTGAGAGAAATCAGGGATGTTATGACTTTCTTATTAAGTGAATATAGTTTTTGCAGGCCAACATGATCTCTTTTTGCCAAGAGCGCTTTAATTTCCTTTTTTAGAGCAAACATTATTCAAAACAGTTGCTATTGAAACACCAGTTCTACCTGGGGAAGCCTCTCTCTGAAAGCCAGTTCAATGCAGTTTGTCTCACATTCAGAACAATAACCCTCGCAATGAATGATAACTTTCTTGCCCTGAATTGCTGTGAGTTCTACAAAACTGTTATGGGACTCAAGTAGCCAGTTGATGCTATGCAGTACATCAGATACCTGTTTCTTGAGATTATCCATAATAATGAAAGAATAATTAGTGTCTGTGTTTAAAGTCAATTTTTGTCATTGTCCGGCTTGACCGGACAAGCCAGAAGTTACTGTCAGCACCAGTCAATGACATTCATTAGGGAATATTATATCAGAATTTATAAATATAATGAATGAATTAACTAAAATTTCTTGTGATACTCTTTTACGTTCCTGGCAAACTCCCGGGCAAAATTGTAACATTTAGCCTCATCATCCAGAGATGGTTTATACATAACCTGAATGCCAGGTTCAAACACCTCAAGCTTCATTTGGCTAAAAGCCGCGTATGCCTCTCTTATAGCTCCTCCCCCCCAGCCATAACTTCCGAAAGCACCGATTAACCTGTTTTTAGGTCTTAAGCCACGAAGATGTGTCAGAAACTCAGCAACAGACGGGTAAAGGAGATTATTCAGGGTAGGGCTGCCAATGAGACAACCCCTTGATTTCCAAAATTCCTTAATCGCTACACTCATTGGTGTAGCACGTAATTTGATTACTTTGCAATCTATTCCTTCGTCCTTGATGCCACGCATCAAAGGGATCGTCATCAGTTCGGTACTATGCCACATAGTGTCGTAGATAATCGATACACTCAATGATGACTTTCCGTTCGCAAGATCGAGATATTTCTGGATAATGCCCCCAGGATTTTCCCTCCATATTAATCCATGATCCGGAGCAATCATATCTATATCGAGTCCGAGTTTCTGAATCTCGGCAATCTTGGTTTTTATCAACTGGCCGAAAGGCATAAGAATATTTGCATAGTAATCGATTACCGAATCATCCAGTTCAGCCTGGGAAGCAGACTCCGTATACTCATCATCAAACCTTGCAGACGTTGCGATATGCTGTCCGAAGGCATCCTGTGAAATAAGAAGTTTTGCTTCTTTGATATAAGTCATCATTGAATCGGGCCAGTGGAGCATAGGAGTTTCGATGAACATAAGGCTGTATTTGCCGGTGTTCAAGGTATCACCTGTCTTAACAATTTTAAAGTTCCAGTTTGAAGTGTCAAAATGACGGTCGATTCCCTTTTTGCCCTTTGCGGTTGTGTAGATAGTGATATCCGGTGACAGCGATACTATCCTGGCAATACCACTTGCATGATCAGGCTCGATATGATTAATGACAAGGTTTTTGATTTTTGATGGATCCACAAGTGACATTATATTGTCTGTCATGACTCTTTTGAAGTCATATTTTACTGTATCAACAAGAGTGATCTGCTTGTCCATTACAAGATAATTATTGTAAGTTGTTCCGTTTGGTGTGACATAACCATGAAAATCGCGTACAGCCCAGTCAATAGCGCCAACCCAGAAAATATCAGGCTTTATTTCTAATGTTTTCAAATTTGCCTCCTGATTTCGATTTTGTTCATGAATATTACCAGTAATAAAAGAAGCATGCAACTATGGGTCAGTTTCACAGCATTCAAATCTCTTTAAATACCTTTGCAAGCGATTCTCCAGCTACATGCATTATATTATAATGAGTTGTATATATTTTTTTATTTTTTTGTAATTTGTTATAATTGAAATCGTATTTAAAGGAACATGTTATGGATAAGAGACGATCTGAGAGAATAGTTGACAGCCTGGATGCGGAAATTATCTGTGGAGATGTAAGTTATCCTGGCATTTTAATGAATTTTTCTGCTGAAGGGTTATACATGGTAACCGCTACAGCTGGCTCTGTAGTTGATATTACTCCATGCACCGCAATTCAACTGAAATGTACACTTCCATCCGGTGTTAAGCTTTTAATGGATTGTGAAGTCAAATGGTTTCAGACAAGAACTTCTCCGCATGGAGTTTCTTTCAGTCTGGGTATGGAGATCAAGGACCCTCCCCAGGCATATAAGGAGTTTCTAAAACTCACTTGTTAGTATTGCTACTACTATAGATAACCCATAATTCCAGATTAAATTTCGCTTAAAACTTACAGTATGATTTATGTGAACTTTGGGGTATTAAAAAATACGATAATATAAGCAGTAAGCCTAATAAACTTAAAGTATATAATTAATAAATGTTGAGGTTCAAAAAAATTTTCCTGATGCGCACGCGTTCCATATCAAAAAATCCTCATCCTAAAACGGATATCTTTATAGATGAAAATTATGCCCGACAAAGTAATCTCATCAATTCTCAAGTTATCTGCGATCTCTTCTCCTTCTCTAACAAGCTGACCGTTGATATTAACCATCCGGGATGATGGATTATCTGAATATATATGTCCGTTAATACTCATTGAAGGCAATTCCTTCTGTATTTCCTGGGATAGCTGATTAAACTCAGGAAGACTCTCCTTGTTGTCTGAATTGTCGTTTTTTGGCATATCACTTCCAACATCAGAGGAGTCAGGTATTGTTGAATGTTCCTCCTTGATTTTATCTCGTAAAAGTGACAGTTCTTCTGCTGAAGGTAAAAATTCACGTGTTCCTGCAACGCTGGTCAATGATTCAGGGATTTCATCCAGGCCCTTTTCTTTAATTGAAATTGTTTCAGAATTAGAATTATTCGGGTGATCTTCTGCACTGGACAGGGGTAAGCCGGTAACATCATCATTAGAGGACTTCATATCGGCCATAGCATCAATTGATGCAATCTTTTCAGTAGTTGACTTAACAAGTATTTCATCTTTATCAAATGTATGAAAAAAGGCCAAAAGTACAACAACATTAATAGCCAGTATGATCATAATCAGTAAAGGCCATAGTTTCTTATTTTGGGGCTTATTAAATTCTGAAGTATGAACCGCCATAAGGTCAGGTGCTGAACCTCTCTGCTTTTTCTGCTCTAATTTCTTTAGGGCATCAAGAATAATTGACATGTTTAGTCTTCCTCATAGCCTGAAAATAGTTTTGGAACATAATAATCAGTAGCAGTGTTCAGACGTATGATCGTATGAGCTCCTACTATTCCGTCAGGAATTAATCCTTCAAGGGCCTGGAATTTCTTTACTTCTGTTTCAAGTTTGATTCCGTATGTTGGACTGTCAAGTAGACTTAAAGGCCGGTCATTAAGAACAGCTAACTGATTATCAAGCCACTCTACAACGGTTCCCCGGTGTCCGGAGCGAATCTGACCGGAGTAATCCGGAGGCGGGCGCCAGAGTATAGTATAGTCGCCGAGCCAATGTGATTCGATTATGCTGACAGGAATAAATAAACTTTCTGATCCAATTATTACAGTGGCTGTATCTTTAGTAACAGAGGTCATGGCAATATAATAACTCTGGCCCTGGTCATCAAAAAGTTTCAACGCTGCAGGACGATTTAATAGGAGAAGACTTCGCAGATTACCTCGCTTCTGCAAACAGTTCAAGCCCTGGGTCTTGGCAAATTCGCACATTGAATCGCTATCGCCTTGATTATATGAAATGTTCCACTGACTGAAAAGTGTTTGAAATGCTATATCCTTACTATTTTTAACCGGAATATTATCAGGCCATTGCAGATTATCCTGTAGGTTGGGTTCAGGCATGACAGTGTCAGGAACGACCGGTTTTGGCACATTCAGTTCAGCTTCTTCCAACTTTTCATTTTTCATAGGTTCATTCTTATTATAAGTGGGTGCAAGGACAACTCCGGAAATGACAAGCACAAATACGACAGATACCCATATTGCTGCCTTACTGAAACTTGACTGTCGATATTTTCTCAGTTCTCCTAATACCTCGCCGGCAGCTTTTTTAAGGGTGGTTTTGGAGACATCGGGCTTTTCCTGGGCAAATGCGCCCAGAAGCGCACGGTCGCATATTACATTTATTAAGCGAGGGACTCCTTCTGTTAATTGGTAGAGTTTATTAATGGCAGAATCAGAAAATAGTTGTTCTTTAGCACCTGATACTGAAAGGCGGTGACTCACGTATGAATTTACATCACTTTTAGAAAGGGCGCTCAGATGGTAACGGGCTATAATCCTCTGTGAAAGCTGACGAAGTTCCTGTGAAGCCAATTTATCCCTCAACTCAGGCTGTCCCAACAGTATTATCTGTAGTAATTTTTGCTGGTTTGTTTCAAGATTAGTCAAAAGCCGCAATTGCTCAAGGACATCTGCACTGAGATTCTGGGCTTCATCTATGATAAGAACAGATTTCCGTCCCTCTGCATGAGAGCCAAGTAAAAAAATATTTATCAAATCAACAAAAACCTTAATGCTCGTATTGCCATCCGGATATGTTATGCCGAATTCATCGCATATAGTTGCGAGCAACTCTTCAACTGTCAGTTTTGGATTAAAAATAAAGGCTATTGCAGCGTTCTCAGGAACCTGTTCCAGCAAACATCTACATACTGTAGTTTTGCCTGTTCCGACTTCACCTGTCAGGAGGACAAAGCCGCCGTCACTGTTAAACCCGAACAGAAGATGGGCCAGTGCTTCACGGTGTTGCTCGCTCATATAAAGATAACGGGGATCCGGTGCTATGGAAAATGGTGCTTCGCTAAATCCAAAATGATCGTTATACATAGAAATATTGCAGTATATAAATTGATATCATAATAATTAAAGGATACTTTCTACGGTAATACAAGAAACCAAAAAAATACAACCGGTTCTATGCCTGATTAATCTGAATTGAAGAGTTTTTTATCAAAATTCCATTTTCCTTTCTTAGTGCCAACCGTTAAGGCAGACCCCAATAATGCCATAAATTTACGACGGGATACTTCGTGGGCACCGAAAGTCTTAAGGTGGGCAGTGGTGATCTGACAGTCGACCAGGGTAAATTTCCATTTTTGCAGTTGTTGAATAAGGGAAACAAATGCAACCTTGGAGGCATCGCTTTTTTCTGCAAACATTGATTCTCCGAAGAATGCAGAACCGAGAGAAACCCCGTACAGTCCTCCAACCAGTTTATCATCAAACCATGTTTCTACTGAATGGGCAACACCTGACCTGTGTAGATGAATGTAAGCTTCCATCATTTCGTCGGTAATCCATGTATCACCATCGCTTATGCTATGAACAGATGCACAATGCATGATAACCGATTTAAATGCCGAATCCATTGTGACCTGATAACTTCCTTTTTTTATTGTCTGTTTAAGGCTTCTCGAACACTTAAATTTGTCTGGAACTAAAATCATTCGGGGGTCAGGAGACCACCACAGAATGGGATCACCTTCAGAATACCAGGGGAAAATGCCTTTTGAATAAGCAAGTAATAGACGTGATTCACTCAGATCTCCGCCAACTGCAAGCAGACCGTTGTCTTCCGCAAGGTCAGGAGAAGGAAAATTTAGATCATCCGGTAATTGAAATACAGGCATTTAAATAAAACAGGTATCAGTTAATCATTACCAGTTAACAGTCAATTAATAGGCACATTAATTCCAGGTTCTGAGGATAACGAAAAACTATTATTCGATTATTGGGAGTAATCGAAAATTAGATTATCGTTATTTATATCAATTAAAACTCTGCCACCTTTAAGCAGTTTACCGAAAAGTACTTCTTCAGAGAGAATATCCTTGATCCTGGTCTGGATAATTCTGCCAAGCGGACGGGCACCGAACTGAGGGTCATAACCATGCATTGCCAGCCAGTCCCTTGCCGGGATGGACACGGTTACAGTGACTTTTTTCTGTTTGAGCTGTTGACTAAGTTCTCCTGCAAATTTGTCAACAACTTTTTTCATTGTATCCGGCGTAAGTGCATTAAATGTTATAGTTGAGTCAAGACGGTTTCTGAATTCGGCGCTGAATAATCTTTTAATGGCATCCTTGCCTTTAGTAATTCTGTCCTTGCTCCTGTCCCCGAATCCTATATTTTCTTTGCTCATCTCATTGGTGCCGGCATTTGAGGTCATGATAAGAATGACATTACGAAAGTCAGCCTTCTTGCCATTATTATCAGTTAGTGTGGCATAATCCATTACCTGCAACAAAATGCTGAATATGTCTTGATGTGCCTTTTCAATTTCGTCCATCAAAAGAACACTGTACGGGTATTTCCTGATTTCTTCGGTTAAAAGCCCGCCCTGATCAAATCCAACATAGCCGGGAGGCGCCCCTATTAAACGTGCGACAGTATGCTTCTCCATATATTCACTCATGTCAAAGCGTATGAACTTTACACCAAGAACATTTGCAACTGTTTTTGAAACTTCGGTCTTTCCGACTCCAGTAGGGCCAGTGAACAGAAAAGAACCTATCGGTTTATCAGGTGAACCAAGACCGGCACGAGCTCTCTTTATTGAAGAGGCAAGGGAATGTATCGCCTGGTCCTGCCCGAAGACGCTCTTCTGCAATTCGCCTTCGAGTTTTTTAAGTTTGTCCATATCTGATGTAGAAACATTGCGTTTCGGTATTCGTGCTATTTTTGAAACAATGGACTCTATCTCCGGCAGGCCAACAGTTTTTTTACGGTCATAGTTATCTGAAAGCTTTAGCAATGCCCCTGCTTCATCGATTACATCTATCGCCTTGTCAGGCAAGTATTTATCATTAATAAATTTAGCAGAGAGTTCAGACGCAGCTTTCAGAGCGGTGTCTGTGTACTTTACCTCATGATAATTTTCATAATAAGATTTCAGCCCCTTTAGAATATGAAATGTCTCTCTTGCATCAGGTTCATCTATATCGATTTTCTGGAAACGTCTTGAGAGTGCCCTGTCCTTTTCGAAATAATTTTTATATTCCTCATAAGTACTTGCTCCGATGCACCGCAATTTGCCAGAGTTTAGGATCGGCTTAAGGATATTGGAGGCATCCATAGAGCCTCCGCTTGTTGCACCTGCTCCGACTAAAGTATGAATTTCATCAATGAAAATGATTGCATTAGGTATTGATTCAAGGCTCTTTATGGTTGATTTAAGACGTGCCTCAAAGTCTCCCCTGTATTTTGTCCCGGCAAGCATGCCACCCAAATCAATCCCGAATATAAGAGAGTCCTTAAGCAAGTCAGGCACTTTGCCCTGAAAGATGTTTAAGGCCAGCCCTTCTACTATCGCTGTTTTTCCTACCCCTGGTTCACCAACAAATACAACATTGTTTTTTCTTCGCCTGCACAATACCTGGGTCGTCCTTTTCAATTCCTTTTCGCGGCCTACAAGAGGATCAATCTGACCCTCCGAAGCTTTATTGACCAGGTCAACGGTAAACAGCTCCAGGGAATCAGTTTTTGAAGATTTCTGTTTTCCTGTAAATTCTTTTGATTCAAAGGGTGAATCCATAAAAGGATCAGCGAGAGCTTTTGATACACCATGCGAGATGTAATTTAATACATCAAGCCTGTTAATGCCCTCAGAAATCAGAAAATGAACGGCGTGGGATTCTTTCTCCAACAGGACAGCTGACAGTATATCGCCTGCATCTGCTTCAGGTTTTTCTGCTGATCTGATATGATTCACAGCTGTCTGAAAAACACGTCTGAAAGCTATAGTTGGTTCAGGGTAATTCTCTGAGTTATCAGAAATTTTTGGTATTTTATTATCAAAAAAATCTTCAACCAAACTCTTTAGTTTAGGGATGCTTCCTCCGCAATTTATAATTATATCTATACCCCATTCGTCATGCAGGACCGCAAACAGAATATGCTCTACAGTTAAATATTCATGACGCCGGTTTTCAGCATCTCTGATTGTAGCCTCTATCGTAATTTCAAGTTCTTTATTTATCATCACTCTCTTTCCATCGTACATG
>CAYPIT010000009.1:0-20841 GCA_964410825.1 uncultured Nitrospiraceae bacterium | reverse complement strand
TTAATGAACCTTTTCGTGTTGTAAGGTTTATGTCTGTATTGCAATCAGATACTCTTACACCTATCAATTCATCGCCATCTTCCAGTGTAATTGCATTAATACCGGTAGAACGCGGGTTGCTGTATGCAATAAGAGCTGTTTTTTTGACAACACCATGCTTTGTAGCCATAAAAAGAAACGAGTCCTCCTTAAATTCCTTTACAGAGAAAACCGCTGTGATTCTTTCCCTCGGCGAAATCTGTAACAGATTGACAAGTGCTTTACCTTTGGCAGCCCTGCCCATTTCTGGTATCTGATAAACCTTGAGCCAGTAAATCCTGCCTAAATTAGAAAAGAACAGTACATTATCATGTGTTGAAGCAAGAAAAATCGTCTCTACAAAGTCCTCTTCTCTGGTCTCCATTCCCATAGCTCCTTTTCCACCTCTTCGCTGACTTCTATAAAGATCAAGAGAATTCCTCTTGATAAAGCCATTATGGGAAATGGTCACAACCATTTCTTCCTCCTGTATTAGGTCTTCGATAGTTATCTCTTCTGCCTCTACTGTTATTTCAGTGCGCCTTTTGTCAGTATATTTTTTCCTGACCTCAAGAAGTTCATCCTTGATAATATTGTCAACAAGAGCGGGGCTTGTAAGAATTTTCTTAAGCCTTTTGATCTCCTTTAAAATATCCGCATAATCCTGAATAATTTTGTCTCTTTCAAGACCTGTCAGTCTCTGCAATCGCATCTCGAGAATTGCCTTGGCCTGAATCTCTGTAAGAGGAAATTTGTTCATCAATCCATGAAGTGCCTCCTCAGGATTTTTAGATGAACGAATGAGTTTGATTATTTTGTCGAGATTATCGAGGGCAATTTTCAGACCCTCAAGTATATGGGCCTTTTCTTCCGCCTTTCTGAGATCAAACTTTGTCTTTCTGACTGTTACGTCACGCCTGTGATATAGAAAAAGTGATAGAACATTTTGAAGGTTTAAGACTTTTGGCTGTCCATTTACAATGGCAAGCATGTTAATGCCAAAGGTCGATTCCATGGGAGTGTGCTTGTAAAGCTGGTTTATTATGACCTGAGGTATCTCACCCCGCTTTATTTCAAGCACTACTCTTATTCCGTGTCTGTCGGATTCATCTCTGAGATCAGACAGTCCTTCGATTTTTTTATTACGTACGAGCTCTGCGATCTTTTCGATAAGCCGTGCTTTATTCACCTGGTAGGGCAGCTCAGAAATTATTATGCTCTGACCTCTTTTCTGCTCTTCAATATCTACCTTCGCCCTCATTCTCACCAGACCTCTTCCGGTGTTGTAAGCATCATGGATCCCCTTTTTCCCGTGAATTGTGCTGCCTGTTGGGAAGTCTGGACCTTTTATCTTTTTCATCAATTTTTTAATAGTAATTTCAGGTTCTTCGATCATCATAACGAGACCGTCCACAACTTCTCCGAGATTATGGGGTGGGATGTTTGTAGCCATTCCTACAGCTATACCTGAAGAACCGTTTATAAGCAGATTGGGTACTTTGGCCGGCAGGACAACAGGTTCCAGTGTAGTCTCATCAAAGTTTGCAGAAAAATCTACTGTTTCTTTATCAATATCTATAAGCAATTCTTCAGCTATCTTTGTCATTCGAGCTTCTGTATAACGGTATGCTGCTGCAGGGTCTCCGTCTATTGATCCGAAATTGCCCTGACCATCGACAAGCATATAACGCATATTAAAATCCTGCGCAAGCCTTACAAGCGCATCATACACTGCTGAATCACCATGCGGATGATATTTCTTTAATACTTCGCCGACCACACCGGCACACTTAGAATATTTTTTCCCGGGAGTAAGCCCTTCACGCAGCATCGCATAAAGTATCCTGCGCTGAACCGGTTTAAGTCCGTCTTTTACATCAGGCAACGCCCTTCCAACGATTACGCTCATCGCATAATCAAGGTAAGACGTCCTCATTTCTTCTTCAATATTTATCGTTGCTCTCGCCATCTAATCTCCTTAAAAAACTGTCTTAAAATGCTTAAAATTATAACATTTTCATTGCGGAAATAGCATTGATTTTGTTGAATTGGTTAAGAGTATAAGCCAATGGGAAAATAAGGGAAAGAGGCGTTTACTGATATTCAACAATAGCTGCTATTGCCGCTGCGACTTCTTCCATTAAAGAAGCTGACAGGTATCCAATTTTACTGATAAACCTCTTTGTATCGACTCCTCTTAACTGAAGTGTGTCGATTGCGGATATTTTCCTGAGTCCATTTTTGGCATCAGGAGTTACCCTCATGTGCCAAATGTTATTTTTAAACCGGTCTTGCCAATCCGTTATCGGAGCGATCAATTTAATTGGTAAGATGCCAACAGCATCGGAATTCACAACTACCGCAGGTCGCTTCTTTCTTATCTCTGCTCCGATAGTTGGGTCGAAATTTACCAACCAGATTTGCCCACGCCCTGGAAAAGAATTAATATTCAATAATGTCCCCACCCTGCAATTGCCTGGATTCAGAATCTTGCCCGTAATATGATACCATTTTTTTCGCCTGTTCAGCCATAAGTCTGCGGCGTTCCTTCAGGGACAGTTTCATAAATAATCTGCGCTCTATATACAGAAGCTGTTCTCCGTTCTGAAGCGATACTCCAAGCATTCTTTCCGCTTCTTGACTGGTTAACAGTCCCTCCGCAAGCGCGCGCAATGCATTGCGACGCAACCATTGCGGTTGCTCGGAAGCTAATTCAAAAGGCTCTTTCTTCTTCCATTGCAGCCGGCTTATATCTATACACCACTGCCTGTAATATGAATCCGTTATTACCTCTAAATCATGTAATCTGTATAGCAACGCCTGAATGCTTATACCAAAACGTTTTTTTAACATGATCAGCTCTTCCGGCTGTATAAACGCTCGTTTGTTGCCTACTTCACGGATAATTGCATCTGAAGGAGCAAGAAACGCAGCCCCGAAACGAAATGCCGCTTTCTCTTCATCAATAGTAGTCGGAATTTTAAGAACTAGATGGCCTAACTCATGGGCAAGATTCAAACGCTGACGCTCTCCCGCAATTCCACAACGTGAAACAACAGCTGCCGCTTTTATATTGTTATCGCTGTCATACGCTACAGCTGAAATGCCATCAAATTTCTCTCCTGCTGTTACTTCAAGGACATGAACAAGATGGTCCTCTAACACACCGGTCATGTCAGCTATCGGATCAATCCCCAGATTCCACTCCAGACGAAGTTTTTCTGCAGCGTCTTCCACGCTATCAATTTTTTTAATTTGAAACTTCTGAACAGGAATGCGGGAACCAAGACTCTGCCAATTTAAGTCATTCAACCTGGCCCTATCTTCCAGAGCATGAACAATAAGCGCCTCAACTCTGGCCTGTTCTTTCTTTGAGAGACCTGATCCCTTTCTGTAAGCTATGAACTGGACATTGATCGCAGGTTCACTCCATAAATGCGCAGATTTTACACCCAATACCGCAGCTAATTTATTGAGCACAAGAGGTGATGGCTTAGCCCTGCCAAGCTCATATTTGGACAGGGACTGTTTGGTCACAAGACCCCCCAGTTTCGCAGCAAGGGCGTCAAGAGACAGCCCCCTTGCCAGGCGTAGTTGTTTAAGTCGTTTGCTTATCATCCCCGCAACCCCTTTTTGGCTGGTTTACATTTCTATTAAATTATTGCTATATTGTCAACCAATTGTCAATATCAGGTAATATGTCATTTAAACCTATTTCAAAATTAATGATGTTCCTTGATTTTGTATTCCTCCCCGACAAAAGCCAGATAACTGCCGAATTCAAGAAAAAACTCTTTCAGGTTCGTAACAATTGCCCATCGTAGTTCCTGCTCCGCAAAACCGTCTTTTAACCCGAGAAAGTCAAAGATATATTCGTCTTTGAACCTAGTTAACAGATTCTTCTCTTTTGAGTGGGTGACTAGTTCATCAGTTTTTCTCGAAAGCATAAAACATGCATAAAGCGAGGAATTAATCTGTCTTTCAAGTTCGCGGCGTGACCATTTCTCGTGTATACAGGTTTTTAAATAGAATCCTTTTTCCTCCACAGAATCAGTTTGATGAACAATCACTAAATTATGAGACCAGGATAATTCTGCAACCAGTGGTTGCAGTTTATTATTATCTTTGTATGTTTCATATATTTTTTTCATTTCCCATAAGTTTCTGCTGGAAAACCCCTTCATATCAGGAAATTCTTTCCGAAGGTCCTGTGACAGGGTTTCCACGACACCCTGCCCCCATCTGGAAACTTCTACTTTTTCATATATGCGTTCTCCGATTTTTAGGTACATTTCAACCAGTTGCCGGTTAATAGTCTTGTATGCCTTCTGCCTGGCTGTTATAATCTCGTTTTTCAACCTGCAAAGAAAGTTTCTGTAATCAGTTTTTTTTATTAATTTACTTTTATAAGCCATATAATCTCCTTCCAGATGTCAATAAACATCGTACGTCACGAGTCGCACGGCAAACAACGGCTCTGTGTTCCAGCGGTTTTTGAATTGAAATCTGCAGCCCGTGTCCCCTTAATGACAGTAGATATTACATGGAAACCGAAAAAGATACTATAGAACGAGGGAATATATGCTTATTGCTGATAGCTGATCGCTTATTATTCTCTTTAAATATCCAGATTCCTCACCTCTAACGCATGCATAGCAATGAATTCTTTTCTTGGCTCGACCTGATCACCCATCAGAGTACTGAATATTTCTTCTGCTTTAATAGAATCTTCAACACTTACCTGCAAGAGTGTTCGATCATCCGGATTCATGGTAGTATCCCATAACTGCGTAGGGTTCATTTCACCAAGTCCTTTATATCTCTGAATGTTGATGCCTTTCTTTGCGATAGTTAATATGAAATCAAAGAGTTCTCTTGAACTGCCAAATTCATGCTTCTCTTTATTGTAATTAACGTTATAGGGAGGATGTCCAAGGTCCCTGAGTTCCGAGAAAAGATTTTTCAGTTCTCTGAATTCCGGTGATGCCAGGAACTCGTCATCAATCGTTAATTTTAGCCCGTCCCGTTCCATCAATATCCTGTAAGCCTGATGCTCTTCATCTTTATTGATCTCTTCCGAAATGTCCTTAAAATCTTTCTTCATCTTCTTGATAAGCGAAGCGCAACCCTTCTTGTCTTTTAAGAGATCCTTACTAAGGTCATAGTGCAAAAGCGCCTTAATTACTGCAGTATCGTTCTTTCTTTTTACGAACCATTCCAGGAGTTTTTCGAATTTTGAGAGGTTTTTTATATATGGAATTATGTCTTTGCCGGATAGGAGTTTCCCGTTTTGTATCTCTATATCATTGACCGCCATCTCAAAGAGCATGTTTTCAAGCTGGTTCTCATTCTGTATGTACCGCTCAGTCTTGCCCTTTTTCACTCTAAAAAGAGGCGGCTGGGCAATATAAAGATATCCTTTTTCGATAATTTCAGGCATCTGCCTGAAAAAGAAAGTCAGTAACAGAGTCCTGATATGAGCTCCATCAACGTCTGCATCTGTCATAATTACAATTTTATGATATCTTGCTTTATTAATATCAAAATCGTCCGAGCCGATACCTGTGCCAAGCGCTGTTATAAGGATCTTAATTTCATCAGAACCAAGCATCTTATCAAAACGGGCCTTCTCAACATTAAGTATCTTTCCCTTAAGAGGAAGAATTGCCTGGGTGTGCCTGTCCCTGCCCTGCTTGGCTGAGCCGCCGGCAGAGTCACCCTCAACAATAAAGATTTCGCTCAGAGTGGGATCCTTTTCTGCACAATCCGCCAACTTGCCCGGAAGACCGGAATCTTCAAGTGCGCCTTTACGTCTTGTAAGCTCTCTTGCCTTTCTTGCAGCCTCTCTTGCCCTTGATGCCTGGATAGCCTTTTCGATGATCTTTTTTACAACAACTGGATTTGTTTCAAAATAATGGCCAAGTGAATCATTGACAATAGATTCCACTATCCCCTTTATTTCACTGTTGCCGAGTTTTGTCTTGGTCTGTCCTTCAAACTGGGGATGAGGAAGTTTAACACTGATTACAGCCGTAAGCCCCTCTCTTATGTCATCACCACTCACAGTATCCTTGGAACCCTTAAGCAGGCCAGAGGAAGAAGCATAGCTGTTAGCCGTCCTTGTAAGAGCGGATTTAAAACCTGCAAGATGGCTTCCGCCCTCTTTGGTGTTAATATTATTTGCAAAAGAGTAAAGTGTTTCTGTGTAACTGTCATTGTATTGTATTGCTACTTCAACAGACACATTATCTTTCTCTTTTGCTATGTATATCGGTTTGGGATGGAGTGTAGTTTTGTTTTTGTTAAGGTGCTCAACAAAGGAAATTATTCCGCCTTCATATAAAAATGTCTCTTTTTTATTGCTTCTTTCATCAGAAATCGAGATGCTTAGTCCTTTGTTTAAAAATGCAAACTCTCTGAACCTGTGAACTAATGTGTCATAGTTGAATTCAAGCGTATCAAACACCTCGGAGTCAGGCTTGAACGTTATTTTTGTCCCTCGCCTGTTTGTCTTTCCCACTTTTACAAGAGGCCCAACTGCAATGCCTCTTTTATAATGTTGTTCATACACATTTCCGTTCTGTTTAATTTCAAGATCAAGCCATTCCGACAACGCGTTAACTACCGATACTCCGACACCATGAAGTCCGCCGGATATCTTGTAGGCCTTGCTCTCGAACTTACCGCCTGCATGAAGCTCTGTCATCGCAATTTCTGCAGCAGTCCTTTTTTTGGCATCACCAGGATGCGGCCCTGTCGGTATACCCCTGCCATTATCAATTACCGTTATGCTGCCTTCAGTATGAATAGTTATACTGATCGAACTGCAATAACCGGCAAGCGATTCATCAACACTGTTATCAGCTACTTCATATACGAGATGATGCAGGCCTTCAAAACTTGTGTTGCCTATATACATCGCAGGACGCTTTCTGACCCCTTCGAGTCCTTTGAGTACCTTTATATCTCCTGCCCCGTAACCGTTCCCTTTCTTTTCTTTTACCTTCTGTGTCATCTATTTCCTTTCAATTGAATCTTTCTTTTAGATCTTTTATGGATATCCCTTTTTCCCCTTTGCCCTGATCCCTGTTTTTTTAAGTCCTCATCGGCATGACCACACATGTATAGTCCTTGTTGTCTGCCTCCAGTATAAGCGTAGGACTTAACGGTTCCTGAAGCTCAAGTCGTACAGACTCACCCTCCATAGCCTGTAGAATATCCATTACGTAGCGCGCATTGTAGCCAACAGTAATTTGCTCACCTTTATACTGAGCTGCTATTTCTTCTCTTGCTTCGCCAACATCAGGGTTCATAGAGATTAAAGTTATTTTCCCCGGTTCTAAATCCAGTCTCACTGCATTGGTACGCTCTCTGCTGAGAATTGAAGTTCGTTTCAATGCCTTGAGAAACGATATTTTATCAATCTCAACTTTCTTTTCATGATTTTTGGGAATGACCTGCTGATAGTTAGGATATGTTCCTTCTATAAGCCGTGATGTCAGTACTGTATCATCTATGTTGAAAAATACATGATTCTTGTCGATGTTCATTATCACGTCATCAGAGCTTCCCTCAATGATTTTTCGCAGTTCAAGGGCTGCTTTTTTGGGAAGAATCAGTTTCTTTTCTTCTGATATATTTCCACTTAGAGTAACAGCTACAACAGACAGCCTGTGTCCGTCCGTGCCCACAACCTTTAGTTCAATATTTTTTTTCTTCGGAATAAAATGCAGGAGGAGCCCGTTAAGAGTATATCTCGTATCGCTCTCACCGGTCGCATACACAGTTTTATCGATCATGCCTTTGAAGGTGTCTGCACTTATACTTATCTCATCAGATTTATTTATTTCAGGCAGTGCAGGGAAATCCTCTTCAGGAAGACCCATTAATTTAAAAGTACTCTTACCTGAAGTAACTTTAATCCAGTTATTATCCTGAGACTGAAGCACAATATCGCCTTCTATCTCCCTTGCTATTTCAAACAATTTTCTTGCAGGAATGCATAGCCCTCCCTTTCCCTGAATATCAGCCTTAATAGAGCCCTTCAGAGCGATATCAAGATCGGTTGCCATTAATGTTGCAGTCTTTCCGACTTTCAGTAAAAAATGGCTGAGAATCGGCATGGTAGTCTTTTTGTCAACAATGCCCTGAATACTCTGTAATGCATTCTGGATTTCTCCCTTTTGTATCTTCAGCTTCATGCTATCCTCCTGGGATTAAGGCGTATAAATAAATCTGTTACAGGCTTCTTATTTTCTTTATCAGATATTCGATTTTCTTCTCAAAGTCCTCATCTTCTTTCATGCGACCTTCGATTAACTTACATGCATGAATAACAGTAGAATGGTCTTTCCCTCCAAAGCCCTTCCCTATTTCACTCAGGGAAGAGTCTGTGAGGAATTTACTGAGATACATTGCTACCTGCCTTGGGAAAGCAATGTCTCTCGTCCTCTTCTTAGCTTTAATATCCTGAACTCTTAAACCAAAGTATTCGCATACTGTCTTCTGTACATACTCAACCGTAAGGGCCTTTTCTTCGTCATATATCAGATCTTTGAGAACATTCTTTGCCATTTCAATTGTAATCGTTTTACCGGTAAGTGATGCATGAGCGCCAAGCCTGATCATACATGCTTCAAGATCCCTTATATTTGACTTTATCTTGCTTGCTAAATAGAAACTGACATCTTCAGGCAATTCCAGTCCCTCCATCTCGGACTTCTTCCCCAGAATTGCCATCTTTGTTTCAACATCAGGAATCTGGATATCAGCAATAAGCCCCATTCCAAACCTTGATCTGAGTCTCTCTGTAATAGGAGAGATATCCTTGGGAGGTCTATCGCTTGAGAAGATGATCTGCTTATGTGTGTCATACAGTGCATTGAAGGTATGGAACATCTCTTCCTGTGTTCCACTTTTACCCGCAATAAATTGAATATCATCAATTATCAGAACATCAAGGCCCCTGTATTTTGACTTAAACTCATCCATCTTATCGTTTCTCATAGAATAAACAAATTCATTCGTAAACTGTTCGGCAGGTGCATACATCATTTTGATGTTAGGATGATTGTCAATGATTTTATTGCCGATCGCGTTCATCAGGTGGGTCTTGCCAAGACCAACCCCACCATAAATAAAAAGCGGATTATACGCTTTACCAGGTGCATCCGCCACCGCCCTTGATGCAGCATGGGCAAACTGGTTGCTTGCTCCTATCACAAAAGTATCAAAAGTAAACTTGGGGCTGAGAAATATTCCTCGGCTTGCCAGTTTTGCCCTTCTGCTTTCCCGTTTGGTTTCGATTTTTTTGAGAACAGCCTCTTCTTTTCTTTCAAGAAACTTATATTCAACAGGAATCTGTTTATTAAGAAACTGATGAACAGTATCAGAGATAATTCCCGGATAATGATCTTCTATCCATTCCTTAAAGAACTTGTTGGGTACCTCAAGGACAATCTGTTCATCATGAATCTTAACGAGCTTTAACGGTCTGAACCAGAGATCAAATGTTTGACTGCCTACTTTGAGTTCTAATGCTTCAATAGTTTTTGTCCATGCTTCTTCCAAGTTCATATACCCTCAAATACTAATTAACCAAGCCCAATTATCAGCGAAAAATTCAGTTACTAACACATGTTTATAACATGTTGATAACTCCCCCCGGAGAGAAAAGTGTGAGTATTATATACCATATTATTTAACATAGTAAAGCTTTTTTTTAGATTGACCTGAAAAAGTTTAACCTATTGTAAAATATCATGATTTTATGTGCATAAAAAATAAATTTCCTGGCATGTAAATTAATTTGGATAGCAATTGCGGCAAAAGCATCGTCTTGCTTTCATGCACAATTTATCGCAAAATGCGAGGAAAGTCAATTTTGACTAAATATCAATAACTTACATATTTATTTGCCGATAATCCTAATCCTTTATTTTTTATGTACATTTCAGGGTGATACTAACATGTCATGATTGTAAAAAAAACCGGTTTTTTAGTTATTGCATATGTTTACTGTAACTGCTACGCATGCAGAAGTCTCGTTTTGATATTCCAGTATCAACCCGGAATGACTTTAACATTAACAGATGTAATATTAAAGACTAAAAAAAAATTTCATAACCAAGTGTAATACGGTCACACTTTTAGCAACTATGCGAAACGGTAATTTTATTACCTGCCTTAAATATTATATTCTTGCTTTTTTGCATAACATATTGTACTATGCACTAATGCCTGAGGTAGTAGAAAAAACGCAGAGAGCCCAGGTCGATTTAATCAAGCATCGTGATGCTCCCTCATTCGCATTAAGGGATGATCCCGATTCAATCAGCAGTTTTCATTTCAAACTTCCTGCCTTTGAAGGTCCGCTCGATCTCCTTCTTCATTTAATCAAAGAGAACAAGATAGATATTTACGATATTCCTATTGTAGAAATCACTCATCAATACCTTACATATATTGAACTGATGAAAGAACTCAATTTAGAAATTGCGGGCGATTTTCTATTAATGGCGGCAACCCTTATTCACATCAAATCAAGAATGCTTCTTCCCCCTGCTGAAGAAGAAACAGAAGAGCCAGAAGGAGATCCGAGAGCTGAACTTGTGAGAAGATTACTTGAATACCAGGCTTACAAAGAGTCTTCTGCCCGACTTAGAAAGAGAGAAGATATCTGGAAGAATGTATTTTACAGGCCTCTGCCTGATAAAGATGATTTTAAATTCGGCCAGGACCCTGTACTAACAGAAGCAAATGTATATGACCTTATCACTGCATTTAAGACGCTTCTTGCAAAGGCACCGGAAGAGGCGATTGAAATCACACGTGAAACTCTTACTGCAGCGGATAAAATAAATTATATTGTTGAAAGACTTGAAAGTGAAGATGGTATAAAATTCGAGAGCCTTTTTGAAGAAGGGTTTACAAAGATTGTGCTCGTTGTGACATTCCTTGCACTGCTCGAACTTGTCAGACTGGGTCTTGTTAAGATATATCAGGAGAAATCATTCGGCATTATCTGGATAATAAATCCCCGGCAGAGTAATCCTTCGGCGTCAGATAAAGTAGTTGAAGAAACCTTATCATAAGGCTTGCTTTAATTCAGGTTACGTATCTCTTCTATAGCTTCAATAACCGTTTTTCTAATCATTTGATGTTCATCACCTGATACTTCTCTCAAAAAAGGCAATGCGTTACTCAACTATTATCCTGCCTTTTCCCTTAACTGCTTCACCGATTATCCAGTAAGGATCGTTTGCCTTTCTTAAAGTGCTCTTAAATTTTGCAGTCCTCTTTTGGGGAATAGCGATAAGAAGTCCGCCTGAAGTTTGTGGGTCAGCCAGGGCAAGCTTGTCTATATTGCTAATTACACTGGAAAAGGTTGTTTTCTTGTGCACAAACCCGAGATTGTTTTTTGCCCCCTTTGGAGCAAATCCAGCAGAAATGAATTCTTTTGCCCTTTTCATTAAAGGGACAGTTTCGTTCCGTATGACAAGATCAACTCCGGAACTTTCAGCTATGTTTAACGCATGGCCGAGCAACCCAAATCCGGTGACATCAGTCGCACCTTTCGCACCTGCCCGGACAGCAGCCTGGGCTGCAGTTTTGTTGAGTGTCAACATCGACGCAATGACCGGTTTCAGTGACGATTCCTTCATCTTCTTGCGTTTCACTGCAGAGCATAGGACACCTGTTCCAAGCTGCTTGGTCAGAACAAGTACATCACCGGCATTTGCCCCGCTTGCTTTCAAAATATTATTCTTTTCAACTATTCCTGATATCGCAAAACCAAATTTAAACTGCTCATCTTCTATACTGTGCCCACCCATCAGGCATGCCCCTGCCTCCTGAAGCTTCTCGATAGCTCCCTTTAAAAGCCTTTTTATAACAGCCGGGTTATAATCACACGATGAATATCCAAGAATAGCAAGTGCTGTCAGAGGAGTGCCTCCCATAGCAAATACATCGCTCACTGAATTAGCAGCACATACCGCTCCAAATGTGAAGGGATCATCGACTATTGGAGTGATAACATCCACAGTTTCAACCATAAGAGTGTTCTTGTGACGAAACACTCCGGCATCGTCACCAGGACCGACAACGACCTTACGGCTCTCGCACCTGTTTAAGCCTGAAAGTATTTCGGATAGATCCGCCGGACCCAGTTTTGCTGCTCAGCCAGCGGCCTTAACTTTCTCTGTTAATTTAACTTTTTTCATGATTGAATATGATACGTTAATAAACTCGATGTGTCAAAAAGAGGATAATGCTCTATCTTTTGACATTTAACCCGGGATTCCTGCATATTACTATGTCATGATTGATCTGCACACACATTCTCTTCTCAGTGACGGCGTGCTGCTTACCTCAGAGTTAGTGCAAAGAGCCGCTAATGCCGGCTATGTGGCACTGGCAATTACCGATCATGTTGATATGTCCAATATAGACTTTGTTGTACCCCGTATAGTCAAAGCTTCATCTGAACTCGAAAATCACTCGCAGCTGAAAATCATCCCCGGAGCAGAGATAACACATGTGCCGCCTGCTTTAGTCGGAAAACTTGTTGAGCAGGCAAGAGATCTCGGAGCCAAAATTGTCATAGTCCATGGTGAAACAGTTGCGGAACCTGTCATTGCCGGCACTAACAGGGCTGCAATCGAAGCAGGAGCAGACATATTGTCTCATCCCGGTCTTATCAATTTTGAAGAAGCCGTACTTGCAGGAGAAAAAAATGTAGCACTTGAGATAACTGCAAGAAACGGACACAGTCTTTCAAACGGCCATGTTGCAAAGATAGCAATGGCAGCAGGAGCAACTATAATTATTAATACTGATGCTCATGCCCCTGAAGATCTTATTACTGTAGACAGGGCCCGGACTATATTGAGTTCTGCCGGGATACCGGATGAAAGTATAGATTCCATTTTTGCAAATTCCCAAAAGTTGCTCGAGAGTATCAGGAGGAATTAATGCCTAAAGTTATTAAAAAGAGAACTGCCAGAAAAAAGGCTGTTCAGGAGAGCGAAGTAAAAGGCGCTGCCTTGCAGGCATTTGAAGCAATTAAAAGAAAACAGAAACAGCTCATTATTGGTGTGTCTGTTATAGCTGTGATTTTTATTCTGTTCTTAACATTTTCTCTATATTCAACTTCCAAATACAAAAAAGCTTATTCGCTACAAACTGAAGCTACAGGATACTATTATGGTGAGGCCGTTGACTCATCATTATCCAGTGAGGAAAGACAGAAAAAAGCGTTGGAGCTATACAAGAAATCAGTTAATGTAAAAGTTACACCATTGGCCTTGTTCTATCTGGCTAACACTTATTTCAAACTGAATGACTATGACAATGCAATAAATGAATACAATAATTTTATTTCAAAATTCGGTGGGCAAAAGCAGATCCTTCCGCTGGTTTATCAGAAACTCGCATCCGTATATTTCAAGTCTAATCAAAACGATAAGGCTCTGGAAACACTCGATCAACTTTCTGAAATGGCAGGCGGTATTTTTAAAGATACCGCATTAATACTTGAAGCAAGATATTATGACAAAGCAGGACAGAAAGAAAAGTCTATCGAAATATATAAAGGAATTGTCGCAGCATTTCCGGCATCACCATGGAGTGTTGAAGCCAGCTCAAGAATCGACGCGGAAGAATCAAAGAAAGTCGAAGTAAAGGGCAAAGAGCCGGAAGTTAAAACAGAAGACAGGGCAGAACAAAAATAACAGCAGCCCGCATCAGAATGAAATGGTATCGATCCAGGTCAGACAATTATTGATTATAATGTCAGGTTCCTTTCGGGGGGAACCACTATCTGCTTTCCAGCAAAAATCATAGCTCTTCTCCCAAGTCCATTCATATGAATAATCCTCTGAATAGATGCCCCCAGTTTTTTTGCAATCTTTGCAACAGTATCACCGTGTTCTACTTTATAGAATCTTACATTCATTAAATCTCTGCCCTCCGTCTCGTTGATATTTGCCATAAACATTTTCTTTGCGCTCTTTGGTACCCTGAGCTTATATGCTGCAACATCTGGAGGAGTGCACCAGCGTCTAAGTTCAGGGTTCAGATCTTTTATCATGCGTTCATCGACTCCGGTAAACCGGGCTATCATGTCAACCGACATTGGCTGATCAATCACTACTTCATCATATTCAAGAGGCTGTTGATACTCTACTTTCTTAAAACCAAATCCTTCGGGATCCATTGCGATCGCAGCTGCTGCTATATAAAGAGGTACGTAGTTCTTTGTTTCCCATGCAATATACGGGGTCTCTCTGATTTCCCAGTAGGTTGAAGTGCCAGCACTCTTGAGAGCCCTGCGAATCCTTCCTTCCCCGGCATTGTAAGCTGCCAGTGCAAGGTTCCATGAGCCAAATTTTTTATAGAGATAGTTCAGATACTGCGCAGCAACTCTGGTCGATTTTTCGGGATCACGCCTTTCATCAATCCACCAGTCGATTTTCAGGCCAAGTTTTTTCGCTATCATAGGCATAATCTGCCATGGACCGGACGCCCTTTTATGAGAATATGCATCGGTTCTGAACTCACTTTCTATAAGTGGAAGATATACCAGCTCGCGAGGAAGTCCATTGTTTACCAGAATATCTGACATCTTATTTACATATTTTCCGGATCGCATAAGCCGCTTGCTAAAACTCTTTTTAAACTTTGAGAAATCTCTTAAATTCTGCTGAACGGCATTATTGTATCCGTGAGTTTCGTAAAGTGCCTTAATATCAGGCTGCTTGACATCAAAAGTTGAGAAAAATATTGTAGTTTCAACCAGTTTCTTACTAAAGGGGTTGGAAGTTTTTTTTGCTGAAAAACTTATTTTCTCTACAAACGGGATTTGTTTTAATGCAGGGCTATATGATGGTAAAAACAATGCAAAAGCAGGTCCAGCATAAGACGATACAGGAACCGCCATAAATAATAATACAGCTGTAGCAATTGTACGAATATGTGTATGCATATTTTTTGTAATTTGAGTGTAATTTTATTTGACAGCGAGCTAAGTCGTGTGTCAAGATAATTAACATTATAGCAAATAATTCATTAATTGTACAAGTCAGATTGAATTCAATGAAAAATATTTTTCGAGTTGTATTGTTTCACATCCAACCGCAATTTCTCAAGCCTCATTATAAAGTTTTTTGGTACATTTTTTAAAACTTCCGGGGAATGACAATTTATTCAAGCAATTATTTTGACACAGACTTTAATTATGGTGTTATAATTTTCCAATCAAGAAATAGATTTTTCCAACCCATTTACTGAAATGGAGGAATAAGGATGAAAAAACGTCTGGAGTCAATTTATGCCTTTATTTTCTTTCTTTTTCTGGCATGCGCTATAATGACTGTTTTAATGCCTAAATTAGTACAAGCAGAAGGTGAATCACTTTTTACGATTTCTCGCTTATCAATAGCCGGCAGCATAGAAAACCTGGAGCCTGTTGGTGTTGTGGATATATTCGCAGCATCTACAGAAAAAGTATACTGCTTTCTCGAGGCAACATCCATTAAAAAGGATACCACTGTTAGTTTTATCTGGTATCATCGAGAAAAGAGGATGGCTATAGTAAATCTTTCTCTTAAAAAAGGAGCCAAATGGCGTACATATTCAAGCAAGAGGATTGGAGGATTGAAGGGTGAGTGGAAAGTTATACTACAAGATGCTGATTCAAATGTCCTGCAGACTGTTGGATTTACAGTGGAATGACCGACAAAATACATTTAAAGTTAATGCCTTTCCTGTAATCGTACGCATCCTGAAATAACTGTTCAGTAGCCTTTGAGCAAGAAATTTTTAATAAGACCTCTGTTATTTGAGCGCCTCATGAACCCTGCCAACCAGTTTCGCAGAGGGTGTAAGCGTCTTGTCTCCTTTTTCCTTCCATTTTGCAGGGCATCCCTGCCTGGTATGTTTTGAAAGATGAAGATTTGCCTTGAATTTTCTCAGCAGTTCATCAATGTTACGGCCCATATTGTAGAAGTTTACCTCTGAATTCAAGAGTACACCGGCAGGATTTATTATGAACGTTCCGCGCAAAGCAAGACCGGTTTTTTCATCATAAACACCAAACATTCTTGCAAGATTACCTGTTGGGTCCGAACCCATTGGATATTTGACTTTTGCAAGAGATTTTTCATGCCTATGCCACGCCAGATGCACAAATTCTGTATCTGTGCTTACAGTAATAAGTTCCGCACCCATTTTCTTGAATCTGTCATACTGCTCTGCCAGAGCAGCAAACTCAGTAGCTCAGACAAAGGTAAAGTCAGCAGGATAAAAGAAGAGTATCGTCCACTTTTTATTTTTCTTGAGAGTCTGTATGCTTATCTCACTAAAATCTCCCTTTCCAGGGTCAAATGTCTTTAATGTAAAATTCGGGACATCAGCTCCTACATTGCATGCTAAACATTCACAAGCTTCCATCATTTCTTACCTCCCTGTTCCATTTTGATATTATCGATTAAGGCCTTAGACTTCTTTTTTTTCACTCAGTAATATTAATTTCTTTTGTTGCCTCCCATTGCCCGTGCAGATTGCACCTCTCTACAACCTTTAATGTTGATGTTCTGTGTTTGCCGTCTTTCTGAAGTGTAAGAGTGATTTCAGGCTTTGTAAATACAGGTGTGAGGTCAAGCCTCGCATTAAAATTCTGCCCAGAATAAACATCTATCCATTGTATATGATGGCCCTCATCCATAACATGAGGAATACTGCCAACAGTGATTCTTATCTGAAATGGTTCCCCGGCTTTAACAGTGTCAGGACATTCGACTACCGGCGTATGTTTCTTTTCAGTATCTGTCATATTTGCAGGATCCTTGGGTATGTTATTTCCGCAAAAAAGTCCTTTCTCTGGCATTTTTTGTTCCTCCTTTATCAATTAAATTGACCAGAAACATCTTATTGAATTATCAAAGCACGTTATTTAATTTAATAACCTCTTTGCACCTCTATTTATAACCTGGTGTTGCACTCTTACCGGGTTTGCCGTAGCCCGGAGCGCCGTAGCCTGGTGCTGATCTTTTACCGGACTTGCCATACCCCGGAGCGCCGTAGCCCGGTATAGCCCCTTTACCGATTTTGCCAGTATAAATGTAGTCGTTATCTTTCGCAACAGAGTGACATCCGAGACATCCTTTGACTTTACCTTCAGCAGCGATCGTATAGTCGGCATTATACTTTACCCAAAACCAGTCACCACCGTCAGGGTTATATCCCTTTACTTTGTACATAACCGTTAGAGCTGCCAATTTCTTATCAGATGTAAAGTTTTCTTTCATAATTATTGAATGATTAGCAATACCTTTCGACTTCTTAATCGAGTTAAATGCAATCTTGTTTACATATATCGTTATGAAATCTCCGTGAGGTTTAGTCCCTCTGAACATTTTTTTCTTGCCAGGCCATAAATCCCATTTTTTATATGGCATATCTTTAGTGATAAAGTTGAGAAGGTCTCCCCCTGACGGTCCGGGCATGGTCGTTTCATAACCTTCTGCTTTAACCTCGTAAGGGATTGCCATATGATAAACGAAAGCAGCTACAGCAATAATTGTTAATGAAAGTATGAATATAAAATTTTTTTTCATTTTACCCCTCCTTTGATTAATTTATGCATACATTATATATGAAGCGTATGGCTCCATAGTTGTTAAGTTTATTCCAATTTTAATATTTTTGCCTTAACCCCGATATGATATACGTCATATAGATGGTGAGAAACCTGTTTTATCCAACATACTTGTTAATTTCCTGGAAATGTAACCTGTCCAGATAAAAAATTTATTCGTCCTTTGCTTTGTATTCACATCCTGTAATTCCGCAATAATTCCCTACATACTCGGCTGCTGGTCTGTATAATGAAGGTCTGTCCTGGGCAAGTCCAAATCGTTCTTCAATTATATGTGCACACCATCCTGTTATCCTTGAAACTGCAAATATCGGAGTATAAAGATCATGAGGAAACCCCATGATTTCATAGACTGCACCACTGTAAAAATCTATATTGGGTTTGATATTATCTTTTCCTGCAGCTGTGAATATTCTAATCGCTGCTTCTTCAACTGACTCGCACAATTTATACAGGGAAGACTCATCCATTCCTGATCCGAGCTGTTTAAGTATATCTTTTAAAATAGCTGCTCTCGGGTCGTACGTCTTATAAACCGCATGTCCCATGCCATATATTTTATTTTTCTTTGATAGCTGTTCTTGCATCCAGAACTCAATATCATCTACATTTTTTAGATTTTCAAGCATAGCAACAGCCTTCTCATTGGCACCTCCATGCAATGGGCCGGATAAAGCTGCCAGCCCTGCTAACACACCTGAGTAAATACCGGCCTGTGTAGACGCCACCTCTCTGCATGCAAATGTAGATGCATTAAAAGTATGATCAGCATGAAGAATAAGGCAAATATCAAGGGCCCTTGAGATTTCAGGAGCAGGCTTATCTCCTTTAAGCATAAATAAAATATTTTCTGCATGAGAAAGGTCCCTGGAATAAGAAATGGGCTCAAGTCCCTTCCGAATGCGTTCCCATGCAACCATTACAACTGCCATGACAGCTATTAGTTTTGCAGCCTTGTCTTCATAATCTTCCGGGCTGACATTATCAATGTCTTTATCTGCAAATCCGGTGATCGATATCGCAGCCATTAAAGCCTGCATAGGCCCTGCATCTTTTGGCCATAGCCTCATTGATTCGGCAAGATAGGCCGGAATCGAGCTGTAGGATACAAGCTGGTTTTTAAAATCATTTAATTGAGATGATGTGGGCAATACGCCCTTAAGTATAAGGTAGGCAGTTTCTTCGAATGTTGAATGCCTGGCCAAATCTTCAATACGGTATCCCCTGAAGATTAGAACCCCTTTTTTACCATCAATATAACTGATTTTTGTATCAGCTACTGTTACGCCTCTCAAACCTGTATTTTTCATGACATGTTCTTCTGCCATCTTGACTCTCCATTAAATAATAAAGATATTATTAATAACACAATCTCTATAAAAGAAAATTCTATTAACGGGTTACTTCACAAGGTTAATAAGGCTCCCTGCCAGCACCATCTCTATTTGTCGTCCGCTCATTGCATGCTCTACTTTATAATTTTCATCTTTGGTCCTGTTTATAACATTCAGGTATTTTCCTCTTTTAATACTGTTTCTGACATCATCGATTGCAAGAAAATCATCCTGATCGATTCTGTTCCAATCATCCTGATTAACAAATGTTAATGGAAGTATCCCGAAATTACACAGGTTCTGCCAGTGAATTCTTGCGAAGTTCTTTACAATAACCGTCTTAAGCCCAAGATATCGCGGACCGAGTGCAGCATGCTCTCTGCTTGAACCCTGACCATAATTTAACCCGCCCACCACAAACGAACCGCTTTCCTGATATTTAATGGCACGTTCATAATAGGTTTCATCGATCCAACTGAAAGTGAATTTGCTGATCTCAGGGATATTGCTCCTGAAAGGGAGCACCTTTGTGCCAGCAGGCATTATCTCGTCAGTCGATATATCATCCCCCACCTTAAGAAGCACCGGTCCTTCCAGACTTTCCGGCATAGGAAGTAAGGGTGGAAGAGGCCTGATATTTGGGCCTTTTTCAAGATCAACCTTCTCATCTTCCTTTGCAGGTGCGATCAGCATTTCATTATTAATGATTATCTGCTCTGGCTCTTTGAATCTGGGATAATCCATACCCATGGTACGAGGATCAGTAATTACACCTGTCAATGCCGAAGCCGCTGCTGTCTCCGGACTGCACAGGTAAACTTGATCATCTTTTGTTCCTGACCTTCCGGGAAAGTTTCTAGGCACTGTGCGAAGGCTTATCTTGCCGGTTGCAGGCGCCTGTCCCATACCAACACAACCGTTACAGCCAGCTTGATGGATACGTGCTCCCGAATGGATCAGCTTTTGAAGAAATCCCTGTGATGTCAGGTTTTCAAGTACCTGTCTTGACGAAGGATTGATATCAAGCGATACACGGTCATGCACCTGCTTACCATCTACGATGAGTGCTGCTATCGCAAAATCACGCAGTCCCGGATTAGCAGATGAGCCTATGTATGATTGATATATATCTTTGCCGGCTACTTCACCAACGGTTACGACATTGCCCGGACTGCTGGGAAGGGCTATGAGAGGTTCAAGATCAGAGAGATTAATCTCCTCATGAATATCATACTCTGCATTATTATCGGCAATAATTTCTGTAAAGACATCTCCTCTCCCGCTGATCGCTAAAAAGGCTCTAACCGCACTGTCTGATGGAAAAACCGTTGTTGTAGCACCAAGTTCAGCTCCCATATTTGCAATAACATGCCTGTCCATTGCATTGAGAGTATCTAACCCCGGCCCATAATATTCAAATATTTTGCCTATGCCGCCCGATACACCATAACGCCTCAGCATTTCCAATATCACGTCCTTTGCGCTGACCCATTCTGGCAGGCTGCCTGTAAGCCTTATTCCCATTATCTCGGGCATTCTGACAAAGAAAGGCTCGCCTGCCATTGCCATCGCTATCTCAAGCCCTCCTGCTCCCATTGCCAGCATTCCTAATGAACCGGCAGAGCACGTATGGCTGTCCGACCCCAGAAGAGTTTTGCCGGGAATTCCAAAATGCTCCATATGAACAGGGTGGCTGACACCATTGCCAGGCCTGCTGAACCAGAGACCAAATTTCCTGCAGGCACTTCTGAGAAAGAGATGGTCATCAGGATTTTTGAAGTACATCTGTAAGAGATTATGATCAACATATTGCGCAGAAAGATCTGTCTC
>CAYPIT010000008.1:0-21034 GCA_964410825.1 uncultured Nitrospiraceae bacterium | reverse complement strand
CGCGGCTCTGGCAGCCTTAAGTATGATTCAGTACGAATTGGGTGATATGGGATAAGTAATCACGAAATGTATTTTCATAATGTCATAAAGCCGAATTTTTTGAGCATTGACCGGGACGGCCAGCGCCTGCTCCTGCAATGTTCGGACATCGATCATTATATTTCTTTAATGCCTCGCTGAATTGAGCTTTTTTGAAATATTGATCACCCTGCTTAATAATATGCTGTACATCAATTGCATAACTGTATAGTGGTACAACGATCAGGATGAGTATTGTGGAGGTAATTTTTCCCACATTTTTTTTAATCAAACTTAAGCGAAATATCTACAGTATCAAGGAATGCTATGCCCTCAATAGCTGAGAGCAGACCATGTATAGTGCACTTTATTAATAATTTAACTTTATCACTTTTAATCGGAACGTAGCTGGTTTCGGCGGTAATGGACATTTTCTTGCCGTTTATATGCATAAAAATATCTTTGCCTTTGCTGCAGCCTAAACTTGAACTTATGGCCTTAAGGATATTGGAAATATATATCTCATCAAACTGGTCAAGTTTTAATTGTTCTTCGTTAACAAATAGCTTAATGGTCATGTTATTGTTGGGTAAAATCAGGTGGCGGGTCCCATTCCCGCCACCCGTTTATGAAGCTCTTATGCCTTGACCAGTTTAACTCTCGTATCATAGAAAGAAGAGCTGGCCCCGATCGGGTCGGTCATGCAGGCATTGCCAAGAGCGGGATCAACCCGGATAATGGCATTCGGGCATAATCCTGTTGCCCTTCTGCTGTCACCCCTGATGGTCATACCGTCAACCACGGTATCACTGGCGCCATAACCCCAATGACCGAAATGCCATGAAACAGCTACTACGCCCGGCCTTATGCCTTCCACAGCCTTGATCTTACCCACCACGTCTTTTGATTGTCTGTTAGGGAGGTGATGCTTTCCCTTTCTGTTGGATGCCGAGATCAGCCTCGCCTTGTCACCGTCACTGAAGCCATATTTTTCTGCAGTTTCCGTATTAATCAGTATGTAGTTTTCAGGCAGTATGGAACTGAGCCAATAGTCTGTCGGCAAGGTGCGTGAATGGCCCCCAAGTATGTCCTTGTACGTGATCAACTGAAGCGGATATTTGCTGTCTCTGATCTCTCTTCCGAGAGCATCTGTTACGGGCTCGTATATGGCAGTCCCGGAGAATC
Organism: uncultured Nitrospiraceae bacterium; assembly: GCA_964410825.1. Taxonomy (GTDB): domain Bacteria; phylum Nitrospirota; class Thermodesulfovibrionia; order UBA6902; family UBA6902; genus CAZVHL01. Next base: position 19,831 of record CAYPIT010000008.1, on the reverse strand, counting down.
TCTTGCCGGACATGCTCTGTTTCTGCTTTGCAACATTTTCAGCATACAGGTTCATGCCTTTGCCGTATTTGTGGGTAACAAACCCCGAAGGCTTGGTGAATTCATCCTTCCAGTCCTCCCATCTGCCTCCCCTGTTAAGGAGATAGATAACCTTCTTCCAATTTACGGAACCGGCCGCCTTTTCCCATCTCTTTGAATCGAATGCGGTCTTTTTGATGTGTTTCCGGGCATCCATAAAGAGTTTGATCTCATCCCTTGATGCGTCCGGGACTTCCTGTCCTGCCTTGTCACCCCATGCGAGGTTTGCAGCAAGTTTCACAAACCAGTCCTCAGGTCTGGTAAAATCAAGTCCCTTGCCAAAGCCGTCTCTTCCAACACCGCTGAGGCCGAGTTTTGCACCTATTGCAAGCATGATGGCCTCCATCGAGCAGTGCTGTTTTTCGCCGTACACCTTGACCACTTCAGTTATTGGTGTAACCGTCGGCTGGCGAAATTTGGACGCCCTGCCGGGAACATCAGGACTTGTGTGCGGTGACCCCCATCTCTCCCAGACAGCGGTGTCAGGAAAGACATAATCCGCATACATGCTTGTATCGCCAATTACAATATCATCTGTGAACACAAGAGGGATAATGTCAGGATTTGCAAGCGCCTCCACCTGGGGGTTTGCTCCCGGGATGGACAGGGCAGGAGTACCCATATGGATCCAGAGCGCCTTGATCGGATATGGATAACCGTCTGCCGCAGATGGAATTACTTCCTGATAGACATTTCCACTAAACGGAAACCATGGCCGCTTGGCTGGATAACCGTTAAACAGGGTGGATTCTTCATATTTTGACTTCTCCCTTGTAAGCCTGTGACCAAAGACATGGAGTTTATCCGGATGCATCTTCTTCAGATTGAAAGGCTTCTTCAGTTTTGATCCGTCTTCGTGCCAGTGCCCGCCGCCTGTCATCATTCCACCCTTGTGGTCTATATTGCCGATGAGGATATTAAGGGCGATGATCGCCTGCGCATTGTAATAGCCGTTTGTGTGTTGGACTGGTCCACGGTACATCTCGGCACCCGCCTTCTTTCCGTGTGATGTGAACTCTGCAGCCACGGCAACAATGTCGGTCTCAGAAATCCCGCATATGCCGGACCATTCCTTCATGCTCTTTGAAAATGCCTCATCCTTAAGAAGCCTGAAGGCTGTCTTGACTCTTATGCCTTTTATTGTGCCTTCATAATCAAGATCACCCGTAACAGCTTCGTCTCCGACTGCTACGGGCTTCCCGCCTTTTACTACGACAAATTGGTCTTTGCCCATGCCGATACCGGATGCCCTGAGCAGTTTTCCGGGGCCGTCCTTTTCTATTTTTACGAGATGTGTTGAATTTGATGATGTGGGTTCGCCGATTGATTTTGCGGCCGCTTTATTCGCGGCGGTCAGATACTTATCATCATACTTCCGGTTTTTTATAATCCACTGAATCATGGCAAGAGCGAGAGCTGCGTCTGTTCCCGGTTTTACCGGGAGCCACTTCCATGCCTTTGCAGCAGACTTGCTCATCCTCGGATCAATTACGGCTACTTTCAGCCTCCTTGTTACGAGTCCCTCCGTAACCTTCTCAGCCATGTTCGGCGGACCAAAGTTGGCCTCAACAAAGCCGGTTCCAAAGAACATGATGAACTCCGAATTCATGGAATCCGGTTTCATATGGTGTTTGCCCTTGCCCCACTTGCCGTCTTTGTAGCCCCTTGTTGACTCGTTATATGCAATGTGATGGGATTGCTCACAAATCGTCGTGTGCTCAAAAAAATTAACAGAGCCGAAACTGCCGCCAAGCCATCTCTTCGGTATCTCCTTCCGCCCATGCTCTATACGGCCGAATTGAAGGACAAACTGGTTGTTTACAGGGCCAAGATCAGGGTGTTCAGGATCAATAAGTGTGCTGACGTATTTGCTGTGTTTTGACTTGAATGAGGATACACTCATTTTGCCCTTTGCCACTGCCATCGAGTCCTTTGCCATTTCCGCTGATACCTTTGGGTCTTTGAGTTTGTAAAGTTCCTTCAGGCCCGGAACATGTCTGTCTTCGCCTATGCTGCCGAAGAGTTTTCCGCCGTTAACAATCTCATCGACGGCCTTATCAAAGGATATCACCTTGAACTTGCCTGACCCCCTTGGTCCGGTCCTCTTGAGGACCCTGGTTATCCTGTACGGATCATAAAGGGTCTGGATGCCTGCCTGTCCTTTCGGGCATGCCTTTGCGTCAATCTTGGCCGCCGGCCACGGTGAGGTCTTCTGAGCAAGATTCGGAATCATATTCTGGGATGAATAGGGGTTTCCGTCAATCTTCACAGCTATGCCGTCCAGAATTTTAACTTTTATCGGACAGGCAGTGTGGCACTGCAGACATACCGTGTAAATTACATTCTTTGCATCAGCCAGTGGGTATCCCCCTCCTGTCGATGCCTCCACCCGGCTGAGTATGCCGAGGGCCCCCTCGAGCTGGCTCATTAATAATGCAGAGCTGCCAAGAAACGCTCCGGATTTCAGCAGACCCCTCCTTGAAAACTCCTTTTCAGGGAGGGATTCAATTATCTCCGTTATTTTGCAATCTTTGTCTTTTTCCGCCATTTCACTTCCCTCCTTATTCGTGGCATTCAATGCAGGTTTTTGGTGTGCTTAGCATTATATTTGTGCGGCCTTTGAATCCTATATAATAGACACGAGGCCTGGTGCCCTGTGATTCATTTAACTTAAATGTCTTTTCTTTTCTGATAAGTTCTGTAACAAGACTTTTTGAATCATTCATGTCTCCAAAGTACATTGCCCGTCCAATGCATGTTGATACACATGCAGGCAGCATCCCGCTTTCCAGCCTGTGAAGACAGAATGTACATTTGCGTATGCTCCCCTTTGTATTCTTTCTGTTAACCTTAGCGGCATACTCATAGAAATTTCTCGTCTCATACGGCTGGCGGGCCGGTGTTCCATCCGTATAGTAAGCTCCCTTGTCATCGACAATAGCATAATAAGGGCATGCCGATTTTGCCGCATCCTCAGCTTTCCTGCTTTTCGACAGTACCTTGTAATTAAAGACAACGATGCCATCAGGTCTCTTCTCGATTGCCCCCCCCTTGATCTTGTTTGCCGCCTTAAGGCACGGTGGGTTGTCACAGTGCTGGCAGTTGGCAGGCATAAAAAAACGGTCCATCCCCGGATAGTCCTGATATTCGGTCTCAAATACCTTTCTGTACGATCCACTGGGGGGACAGACGTTCTCTGCCATGCAGGAAACAGCGCAGGCATGATCACCTACACATTTCCGTGCATCAACAATCATGATCCAGGACCTTTTTGATTCAGATTTCTTTAACGCCCGTTCAAGGTCCTCATGCATCCTGAGAATCTCATTAAATGCCATTTTCTTGCTCCTTTCAATTAAAATTTATAGGTTTTATGAGAGTTGGTCCTTTTTAGAATTTGATTGATCATCATCATTTACTGTCTTTTAAAATCCCCTTATGGCCTCACCAAGAGATTGGCCGAGCTGGGGAAGCTTTGAACTGCCAAAGAGTATGATAATTAGCAATGAGACTATTAATAATTCCGAGTATCCAAGTCCGAACATAAACGCGCCCCTTCCTGACCTGATAATATCAATAAGCGTGCCAGTATTTTTTATCTTTAAAATTCGTGAGGTTATATATGGAAGAGCTGAAAGTGCGAGGTACTCGTTACCTTTTTGTAACAATTGATAAGGGGATTATTTTCATATTGAGTTTTTTTAATTTATAAAATATAATATTTATGCTGTAATAATCGAGGGTTACACTTGAGTGTTACTATATCGTAACATGCCAGACCGGACATGAAATTACATTATAGATTGTCTAACTCATTGATTATTAGAGACATTCAAGGAGTTGTCAATAATAATTACATGTAGAATTCGTATCAGAAAATGATTTATATAGTTAAGCCGAAAACAATTTTCTTATTAATCTAACTTTCAGCTTATCCCATATGATTTCATCTTCTCCCAGAGGGTCTTTCTGTTTATGCCGAGCAACTCGGCTGCCTTTGTCCTGTTACCTCCGGTTGAATGTATTATAGATTTGATATGCTCTTTTTCCGCAGTTGCCGCAATCTCAGAGAGAGTAGGCAATGACTGTACTCCTACCCGTTTTTTTAAAAGGTGTGCGGGCAGACTGTCCTTTTTGATAACTTTGCCGTCCGACAGTGCAATACATCTTTCGATAATATTTTCGAGTTCCCGTACATTGCCCGGAAAATCGTATGCTCCAAGAAGCCGCATGGATTCTTCATTGAACCTGATCCGTTTCCCGGAACGGCTAATAAAATGTTCCACAAGCAGCAGGATGTCCTCCCTGCGTTTCCTGAGCGGGGGGATAGTAAACGGGATAACATTAAGCCGATAATAGAGGTCTTCCCTGAATCTGTTGTTTCTCACATCTTCTTCGAGGATTCTGTTGGTGGCCGAGATCACCCGTATATCTACGGTCACTGAATCAATACCACCGAGTCTCTCAAAGGTCCCATCCTGAAGCACCTGCAGTAGTTTGACCTGAGTTGACAAAGGGAGATCACCTATTTCATCGAGAAAGACCGTGCCGCCATCTGCAAGCTCAAATCTTCCCATCTTTCGTTTCAGAGCGCCCGTAAAGGCCCCCTTTTCATAGCCGAACAGTTCGCTCTCTATGAGATTTTCCGGCAATGCAGCGCAGTTTACCTTTATAAGAGGGGAGTCCTTTCTGCCGCTCTGATAATGTATGGTGGAAGCAACCAGTTCCTTGCCGGTGCCGCTCTCTCCCAGGATAAGAACAGAAGAATCTGTGCGGGCCACTTTTCCAATCAGATCAAAGACCGTCTTCATCTCAGCGCTCTCACCAATGATGTTGGGGTAGCAGTAACATTCGGAAAGGTTCTTTCTCAGCCTGATGTTCTCTTCCCTCAATGTCATTACGTCAATCGCCCTTTTTACTATCAGACTGAATTCATCCAGGTAAAAGGGCTTTGTAATATAATCAAATGCGCCGAGCTTCATTGCATCAACCGCATCTTTTATCGTCCCGTATGCGGTAATTACAATTACCTCGGCATCGTAATTTGTTTTTTTTATTTCACGCATAAGATCAATACCGTTCATATCAGGCAGCCTTACGTCCGTTATGACAAGGTTATACGTATCGGCATATAACTCAGTCATACCGCACCTGCCACTTTCGCATGAACTAACCTCGTAACCCTGCTGCCTGAGGGCATCCTCAAGTGTAATTCTCATTATTTTCTCGTCTTCAATTATTAATATGGCCGGTTTCATTTTATGTGCCCTTAAATTCGACCCTGAAAATTGATCCCTGTCCTTTTTCGCTCTTCACTGAAATGTCTCCATTGTAGTTTTTTACTATTTCATAGGTCAACCAGAGCCCCAGCCCAGTCCCTTTTCCAGGTTTCTTGGTAGTATAAAAAGGATCAAAGATTTTCCCAATATCTTCCGAATCTATGCCATCTCCGGTATCCGAAACCTCGATAATGGTCTTTGAATCTTCACTGTAACCGTTGACCGTCAGTATACCCTCTCCTTTATTCATTGACTGGATTGCATTGATAATCAGATTAATAAGTATTTGCTGAAGATCATGTGGATCAATAAAAAGGGTTGTTTCTGCATCAATATTCTGCTCGAATTTTATGTGGTTCTTCTGCATTCTGTATGCCACGAAATCATATATCTCCTCAAGCACATTCCTGACCTCTACATTATCCGGTCTGCGGTCTCCCTTGCGTGACATCCACAGCAGTCTCCCGACAGTAGTCTCGATCCTGTTTAATCCCTCATGAAGAAGTTCAAGATAACGCTTTCTGAAATCTGATTTGTCACCGTTCTTCTCAAGCATTTTAACCGCATTGAAAAGTCCACCGAGCGGATTATTGATCTCATGAGCGACTCCTGAGGCAAGAATCCCCACAGAGGCTAGTTTCTCCGACTGAATCAGTTTTTCATGGGTGCGTTTCAGTTCCTCATTCGCCTGTTTTATCCTCCCGATCATCTCGTTGAAACTCCTGCCCAGGAAGGCAAGTTCATCCTTCCCTTTCACATCAACATGCACATCAAGCGAATCCCGGCCCGCAACCTGCATTGTACTGGCAAGGCTGGTAACAGGGCCTATGAATCTCCGGCCTATAACAATAATGATTATGAGTCCGACCATAAGAGCCAGCAGGGTTAAGATTATCACCCTTACAATGGTCGAATGGATTTCTTCATTTACCTTTTGAAGTGAGATGGCGAATTTGAGGGTCCCCCATCTTTTTTTGCCTATCGAAAGAGGCGTGGCAAAATCGAGTGCACGAACGCCGGTTGCCGGGTTTGTAAATTTTTGAACCAGTGTTTCACTGCTTTTCAGGGATTTGGTTGTCAGGGGATCATTGTATATCTTTCCATATTCCCTGAAATCGTTGTGTGACAGTACCCTGCCTTTTTCATCAAGAACAGTTATATAGATAAGGTCGATGTCCCTGCGCTTATAAATCTCCATGATATAATTGTCAATCAGTCCGCCTTCCTCAACGAGTCCAAGCCTCTCATATATCAGATCGTTTATAACCGGGATTGCAAGCGTCTTTGCCAGGATCAATCCCTGCTTTTCAATATCCGTATACATTATATTGCTTTCCCTGCGCGTGATAAAGAAGCCAATCATTATCATGAATACTATAATCGCAAATGACGTGAGGAGAATAAATTTCTTGTGAAGAGTCAGTCTGTAGCTCTGTTTCATACGATTATTAAATCCGGGTCAGCGGACATCAAGCGATTCATTAAAAGATTACAGATGGATTTTGGGATGACAGCCGAGGCCGCATGTATTCGGAACATCATTGATCAGCTTCCTTATCCCCTCATAGTCAGCATCACGTGCTTCTACAAATCCACCTCTGAATCCAGGATCAAGCTTTTTCAGTACAGCCTTGCCGCCGTCTGTTTTTGAAATATTTGACAATTCGGATTTTACATTTTCGACTATAACATAAGGCGTCTTCGGTCCAACAACAACCGGGGCAGTGGGGAACGGTTCGGAGATGGCAATGATTTTAAGGCCAAGCTGGAGATATTTGTCTGCCACCACTGTCCTGACCGCCCCGGCATCATATTTGCCCCGCAATATCCACTTAACTACTGAATCATGATAATCAAAATTTCTGTATTCTCCAAGTTCGCGCAAATGAATACCCGCATCCGCCAGCAGATATCTGGGGATCAGATTGCCTGATGTTGATTTGGTTGATGCAAAGGCGAAAGTCTTTCCTTTGAGATCAGAGATTTTTTTTATGCCGCTGTCCTTGCGGGTAATAACGACGCTCCTGTTCAGAGGTTTACCCTTCTCCGTAATACCCTTGAGAATACACACCGCTCCATAGTCAGCATGGGCCTCAAGATATGTGAGAGGACCCAGCAGTGCTACATCAATCTCTCCGGCGCCAAGCGAGTTAATCGTATCTTCATATGTCTTCCTGAGCACGAGTTCATATTTATATGGAGAATTGTCGGAAAGAAAATCTATCAGCGGCTGATATTTTTCATATGCAATCCTCGGGTTGTCCCTCGGGATGACTCCGAAATAGACGGTGTTTGCGGGCTTCCCTTTATCCGCCAGCGTTCCCCTGAACTTCGAACAGAACGACTCCATCTCCCGTATAGAATCATAATTACTCTCCGGCACGTCTGCGAACCTGTCAATCAGCATAGAGTCCAGTATTTTTCTCCCATCGGGATCCTTGTGCATGCCTGTCAGAATTTCCCTCATTTTTTCTTTTTTATATGTTGGTAAGCCGGCCCTCACTACGACCGGAGGCATTCCGAACTTCGGGGACTTATGGATAATTTTTGTTTGAACTACGTAAGGGGACCCCTTGTTTTTCATATAATCATAAACAGGACTTTCAACCGCAGCCCCGTCAACAATTTTCTTTGCAACAAGTTCCACGGACTTGTTATGGCTGTAGCTGTAGATATATCTTTTAAAAAAGGCCTCCGGAGTCATTCCCTTCCTGGCAAGATAATACTCCGGATACAGCTTGCCCGAGTTGGACTTGGGGTCCGTGAACGCGAATGACTTGCCCTCGAGGTCCTCAAAAAAATGGAATGGACTGTCCTTGTGAATAATTATATAAGAATAATAAAACGGTATATTCTCTACAACAGGGGCCGCAAGCAGTTCAACTCCGAACTCGCGTTTATCTTTTATATATGGGGCCGAACAGATAAAGGCCGCGTCCACTTCACCCTTTGCGAGCATCCGGTCCATCTCGTCATAGGTCCTGCGATGAATCATCTTGACATCCTCACCCAGTTTTTCGGCGACATAATCTACGATATCCTGATAGTATTTGACCGAGTCAAGAGGTGTAATCATAGAGGCCACACCAATTTTGAGTATCTCATCACTGCTGACAGCATTAGCAATTAAAGGGAGAGATATGAGGATAATACCTGAAATTATTATTTGAAAGAGCTTTTTATTCATATCAGTCCGTTAATAAATTCCTGACTGTTTTTAGTCGACCTTATAACATAATACCTCAAACAACGCATATATTATTCTGCAATTTTATAACTTCCTGGAGATTAGAACTTATTATACATATAGTTTTAATTAAAAGTGGTTAACTAATAAAGGGGGATTTTCAAAAGAAGAAGTAACTGCGGCAATTGATAATGGTTTTGTCGAAGTTTCATTAGGCCCTCGGATTCTCCGTACCGAAACCGCGGCTCTGGCAGCCTTAAGTATGATTCAGTACGAATTGGGTGATATGGGATAATTCTTTATCGCAATCTTGTAGAATATAACTGTAAGGTTTCATTATCTCTAATTAGTTCCTGTTGCCTGCCCTCTCTTCCTGAAATTGCTGAGTATCAATTTAAATTATGACTAAGATCATATGATTTATCTAATTGTTGAAATAATATAATTTCTGCAAAATAATTTTTGCAAAAATAGAACCATTTGATATAATCACTCAAATGATAATTTTTTCAAGGGAGGTTTTTCATGAGTAATAGTGCTGCAAGGAATTTGTTTGTCTTTGGTAGTCTGTTTTTCTTTGCTATTTTGGTTATCCTGACGATTGACACAATGGGGAAACTGGATAGCAGAGCTCCTGAAATTACTGAACAGGTAGATGCAGGCAAAAAGGTCTGGCACAAATACGACTGTATTGGCTGCCACACAATTTTAGGCAATGGCTCGTACTTTGCCCCTGATATGACAAAGGCAACCGTACGCAAGCCAAAAAGTTATCTTAAAAAATTTATCATGAATCCCAAGGGAGTAAAGCCGGATGCTGCAATGCCGACACTTGGTCTGACTGATAAGGAAGCTGATAATTTACTGTCATTTCTTGACTGGATGTCCAAAGTTGACACTAATGACTGGCCGCCGAAGCCGATTCTGGCAATCGCTTCAACCGGTAAGGATACCAGTATGGGACAGGTGCTTTTTCAACAGGAGGACTGTATTGCCTGCCATCAAATAAATGGTATAGGAGGCGTATCCGGGCCTGATCTCACCCATATAGGATCCCAACGTCCTGATGTTGACTGGCATGTTGCGCACTTAAAGGATCCTGAATCTGTTGTTCGTGATTCTGCAATGCCGGACTTCAGCCACTTAAATGAAACTGAGCTGAATGATCTTGCCAATTATTTAATTACATTGAAATAGATTAATTTACGGAGGATAGGCAATGAAATACGAGAGCCAAAAAATAGCATTAAATTTTTACACTGCCGCTGTTGTACTCTTTCTTGTTCAGGTACTGGTCGGCATTATCGCGGCACTTCAGTTCATATGGCCGGACTTTTTCATACTCAATTTCAACACAATCAGAACACTGCATATAAACGCGCTGGTTGTATGGTTACTCATGGGGCTGATGGGGGCGACATATTATGTTATTCCGGAAGAATCAGAGACAGAGCTATGGAGTGTTCCGCTTGCGCACATTCAATTCTGGGCAACGATCCTGGCTGTTGGTCTTGTAATTGTAGGTTATATTGTAATGGGGATTAATCCTCAGGCCAATACAGAGGTGTTAGGTACGCTCCTTCTTAATGAGGGAAGAGAATATATTGAGATACCGAGGTGGGGCGATATTCTGGTAGTAATATCAGTGCTGCTATTTTTATTGAATTGTTTTATGACGGTTATGAAAACAAAGAAGTTTACTGCTATACAGGGGACGCTCCTTGCAGGTCTGACACTTGTTGCACTTTTTTACCTGCCCGGTATGTTCTACACACAGAGCATGGTTAAGGACCAGTACTGGTGGTGGTGGGTCGTACATCTCTGGGTGGAGGGTTCATGGGAAATTGTTGCAGCAGCGCTCCTTGCGTTTATGCTTCATCAGTTGCTTGGTACTGATGTAAAAGTGCTTGCCAAGTGGATGTATATCGAAGTCGGCCTTGTTATGTTTACCGGCATACTCGGGCTCGGGCATCACTATTACTGGATTGGAACGCCGCATTACTGGCTTTGGATCGGAGGGATATTCAGCTCTCTTGAGCCAATTCCATTATTGTTAATGGTTTGGGATGCGTTTAGGACGACACGTGATACGCGTGGTGTTGTACAGAACAAGGTCGGTTTGTATATGACGGTCTCTCACGCAATCTTCAATTTTGTCGGAGCCGGTCTCTGGGGTGTAGTCCATACGCTTCCTCAGGTGAATAAGTGGACACATGGGACACAGATCACAACTGCTCACGGTCACCTTGCTTTTTACGGCGCCTATGTTCTTCTGGTAGTAGCGATGATGTATGTTACACTGCCATCTATAAGAGGCGCTAAAGAGTTTAACCAGTCAAGGGGATACGAAGCCTTCTGGTGGATGACGATATCCATGGTATTTATTGTAATTACCATAACGGGAGCAGGAATGGTGCAGACATATCTTGAACGCCTGTTCGGTCTTGACTATGTAGCTGTCAAGGCAAATTATAATCTCTGGTTCTGGATATTCAGGGCGATCTTCGGCGTCGGTTTTCTGGTTGGTGTAGCGATCCTTGTGATTGATGTGTTTACTCTGGGCAAAAAACCTGTCACTGCGAGGTAAGTATATATAACGTAAATCTCCTAATCGTGAGGGGTGAACTTTATTCACCCCTTATATGATTTATCTCATATTTTAAATCCCTCTTTTTTTATATCATAATTTTTGATGAGTAATAATGTTCTTCATATACTGCGCAGGTTATTTCAAATACTGTTTATTCTCTTTATTGTTTTAGTGCCAGTGCTGGACATACTCAGGTTTGATGTGGATACGAGAAGTCTTATTGTTTTCGGCAATGAGTGGAATCTGGGACTGCCGGAAGGCTTCTACATTGACCGGTCATTTGAAAATGTCTCGCATATTGTCTGGCAGTTTTTTTTAAAGGCTATCCTACCATGGCTGGGAATATTAGCTGTTTTCCCAATACTTGGAGTTATAACAGGCAGGTTTTTCTGTGGATGGTTTTGTCCTGAAGGGGCAATATTTGAGCTCTTTGATTTTTTGACAGTTAAGGTGTTAGGCAGAAGGTCTCTTTTTAATAGAAAGGCCAATGATCCAGATGGGCCTTCAATGCATAGAATTCTTTACGCACTCTTTGCAGTCTGCTGCATGATTGTTATCCCGCTTTTTGGCGGTATTGCGCTGACAGGGTACTTTGTTAATCCGGCGATTGTCTGGAGCCAGGTCATGAACTGGGAATTCAGTTTTGGTGTAAAGGCCGGGATTATTGGTGTTGCTATTTACATGTTTATTTCTTCTATGATTATACGGCATACCTTGTGTAAATATGTATGTTCTGCCGGCCTTATGCTTATGATGTTTGGCTGGGTAAGTCCGACCTCTCTCAGAATAAAAACCGATGCGGGGAAACTCAGTTATTGTACGGATTGCAAGAACTGCGAAAAAGCGTGCTTCATGAATGTTAAACCAAGGGGCTTTGCATCCAGGAATAATATAAACTGTGTTAACTGCGGAGAATGTATCGAGGCATGTAAAAAGGAAATTGGAACTGAAAAAGCGATTTTCAGTTTTACAAGCTCTGATATTTGTACCTTACCTGAAGGTAAGTGTAGAGATAAGTTACGTGGTGATTTGTTACATGTTAAATAGATAATAAATCTGAGATATTAAAACTATGGATGTTTACATCGCAGGATCCGTCAATGACTATATATCAGTTAAAGGGAGATTTTTACAAAACAATAAGTTAACATTACAGCTATGATTATCTCTGTTATTGGCGCTGGTACATGCAACAATGAAATATACAGCATAGCCGAGGAAATCGGAAAGCTCATAGCTCAAAAGGGCGCCATTCTTGTTACAGGCGGGCTTGGGGGCGTTATGGAGGCAGCATCAAAGGGGGCAATAGAAGCAGGCGGCACAACAGTGGGGATATTACCGGGCTTCAGCAAGGATGAAGCCAATAAATATGTTTCGATTCCTATTACAACAGGATTGAGTCATGCCAGAAATATTATTATCGCAAGATCAGCAGACGCTTTAATCGCTGTTTCGGGTGGATATGGAACTCTTTCCGAAATAGCGGTGGCGTTGAAATTAGGAAAACCGGTTATAGGTATTAACACATGGGGAAACATTGAAAATTTGATTAAAGCAGATTCTTCTCAGAAAGCTGTTAACAAGGCTTTTGAGTTAGTTAATAAATAATGAATTTTATCGCACCGCAAGTAAATTAACCCCTTAATCCCCGATCAAGGTCGGGAATTAAGGGGTATGCATTCTTTTCTTCGAGTCTTTTAGATATTGCTACTTACCGGATGATTTCTGCAGGTATTTAAAGAAATCACCTTTTGTAGATAAAATCAGCCAGTCTTTTTCTAATAACGTATTCTGATATGTTTCCATTGTTTTCAGAAACCGGTAGAACTCGCGGGATTCCTGATTCTTGTTATAGGCTTCAGCATAAATCGCAGTTGCTTCAGCATCCGCTTTTCCTATGATTTCCTGTGCGGTCTTATAGGCACCGGACTGAATCTTCTTTAACTCACGCTCCTTATCACCCAGAATCTTGGAGGCCTCACCCTGCCCTTCTGAACGGAACTTATCTGCGATCCTTTTACGTTCCGTTATCATTCGTTCAAATATTTTTCTCTGAACTTCCTCCACGTAATTAATTCTCTTAAGTCTAAGGTCGAGCAGTTCTATTCCGAGTTCCAATACACGCGGAGCAGAAGTTTCTAAAATAAAGCGTGTTATTTTTTCTCTTCCATCTTTAATTTTAGCAAGTTCTGTAACTAATTCACCGGCTGTCAACTCCTCACTTGTCATCGGCGTTCTGTTGGTAGAGCGGACAAGTTCAACAAGTCTATGATTGGCAATAGCATTTCGGGTCTCACCGTCAAGGATATCATCTAACCTCGACTGAGCGCCTCGCTCATCCCGCACACGCTGAAAAAAAAGGAGCGGGTCTTTTATTCTCCAGCGAGCATACGTATCAACCCAGATAAATCTTTTGTCTTTTGTTGGAACCTGGTTTGGATCGCCGTCCCATTCCAGAAATCGTTTATCAAAAAAATTGGCCTGCTGAATAACCGGAACCTTAAAATGAATGCCCGGAGCAGTAATAGGATCACCAACAGGCTTACCAAATTGTGTGAGAATTACCTGCTCGGTTTCCTGGACAATATAAGCTGCAGAGACTACTACCGAAATAACGATCAGAATAATTACAGCAATTATCAAGGGTCTGGCTTTATTCATTTTTTGTCCTCCCTTTATCTAACTGGAACAGCGGCAAAATCCCGGTAGCCTCCTCATCAGTAATAAGTTTTCGTCCCACCTTCTGCATCACATCATTCATTGTTTCAAGATATATTCGTTGGCGGGTTACAGCCCTTGCTTTTGAATACTCCTTAAAAACAGCGCTAAATTTTGCAGCGTCTCCAGCGGCGTTGTTCACCCTTTCAAGAGCATACCCTCTGGCTTCTTCAATCGTTCTTTGCGCTTCACCCCTGGCCTTTGGAACGACTTTATTATATTCAGACTTTGCCTGGTTTATTAATTTTTCTCTCTCCTGCTGTGCTTCGTTAACTTCATTAAATGCAGGTTTTACGGATTCAGGCGGATTAACATCCTGAAGCACTACCTGTTCAACCTTTATCCCGAGCTCGTACTGATCACATAGCTCCTGCATTTTTACCGTGACTGTTGAGGCTACTTCCTGACGGCCAACCGTGAGTACCTCATCCACCGTACGGTCCCCGACTATTTCACGCATCACAGCTTCGTTAATATCCCTGAAAGTCTGTACCGCATTTCTAACGCGGAACAAAAACTTGTAAGGATCCTTAATCCTGTACTGCACAATCCATTCAACTTCAGCAGCATTAAGGTCACCTGTAAGCATTAAAGACTCATCCTGATACCTGGTCGCAGAATATCGTGTCTTTACACCAGGCGTGGATGTCCTGAATCCAAATTCCAGCTTCAGCTGCCTTTCAACCGGAACCTTATATACCTGTTCAATCCCAAAAGGCAGTTTAAAATTCAATCCCGGATTAACAGTACGCGTATATTTACCGAACTGCAGTACAACACCAACTTCTTCCGGCTCTACCGTGAACCACAGAGAAGAGAAAAAACCGATCGCCAGAACAATAGCTACAACCAGGGCAACTAGTTTGAAATTTATATTGGGCGGCTTAAAATCTTTGAAATCTTTGAAATCCCTAAAATCAAATGGCGGTTTCTGATCCATACTCCCTCCTATTTATTAAATGAATTCATATAGTAATCAAAATCAGGCTAAATTACAACAGGTACACACCAATTTTTTAAATCACTTAAGATAGTTAGAATATTAGTCCGATGCTCTTGACTTAGCTCTCCTCTATGCTTTACTTTCATAAAGTTCGAACTTAAATTATGCCCGGAGGTGCAATTGGCTAAAAACAGAGTGTATTTGTACGGGAAGAATTCGGTGCTGGAGCGCTTGAAAACGAATCCCGAAAGCATAAGGCAGATTTTTATTCAGGATAATTTTAAATCACCCGAGATAATCGGATTGATCAAGTCTGTAAATATCCCCTTCAAGACTGTTTCTGAAAATGACCTGCTCAGGATTAAGCGAGCAGACCGTCTTCAGGGCGTTGTTGCAGAGACAGACAAGTATGTATACACTCCATTTGACGACCTTCTGCATGAGAGCACTGAAAACGCGTTGTCGCTCATTTTTCTTGATGGATTAAATGACCCGCATAACTTTGGTTCTGTCATTCGAATTTCGGCCTGTTTCAGTGGTTTCGCGATTGTGATACCTGAGCATGCTTCCTGCGAAGTGAATGATACGGTAATTCATGTTGCATCCGGCGGGGAAAATTTTGTTCCGGTATCAAAAGTCACAAATCTTTCTTCATCTCTTATCAAGGCAAAAAAAGCCGGTTTCTGGGCTGCAGGAACTATTGTGGAAGGCGGACAGGATATAAATGAAACTTCTTTTCCATTTCCGCTCTGCCTTGTACTGGGAGCGGAAGGCAAAGGTATCAGATATGGTATTCAGAAACACCTTGACCTGAAAGTTACACTCCCGATGAAAGGTGCCCAGCTTTCGCTGAACGTTGCTATGGCATTCTCAGTTTTTGCTAATGAAATAGCAAAACAGAAAAGCTAATAGGCGGAATTTGTTAGTTGTTAACTGAATAGAATGATACTTATCCCCCTGCCTTCTCCACGTCCTTTACCATTAATTTTGTCACTGCCGTGGCAAAAGCCGCAGGGTCCTTTGGCTTCGATCCTTCAAGCAGAAGCGCCTGATCATACAGCAGGTTGATATACTCGTCAAGAACAACGCTCTTTTGCTCCTTTTCAAAAAGACTGTTCATCGCCTCAAAAATCGGGTGAGCCGGGTTAATTTCAAGAATCCTCTTGCCTTCAGGAACGGCCTGTCCCATCGACTTAAGCAGTTTTTCCATCTGGGGATCCATATCTCCTTCATCCCCGACAAGACAGCAGGCCGTGTCTTTAAGCCTGCCCGAAAGCCTGACATCTTTAACATCATTCTTAAGCTGGTCCTTTATAAGCTCAATAAGGGCTTTATATTTTTTCTCTGCTTTTTTCTTTTCGTCTTGTTCTTTTTTATCTAACGTTAGATCACCTTTTATTGCAGATTTAAATTTCTTCCCTTTATATTCCAGGCCACCGACTATGAAATCATCCACTTCATCCAGCATTATCAGTACCTCATAACCTTTCTCTTTAAATGCTTCGAGATAAGGTGATTTTTTTGCCTCATCATAGGAAGTACCTGTTATGTAATAAATTTCCTCCTGACCTTTTACCATATTGTCTATATACTCTTGAAATGACGTGTGAGAGTCAGCCGGTTTGTTAGTGGTCTGAAAGAGTAGTAAATCGGATATTGCCTCTTTCCTGGAAAAATCAAAGTGAATACCTTCCTTTAATATCTTCCCAAATTCTTTGTAAAATGTAAGATACTTGTCATATTCATTTTTCTTCATATCACTTAAAGTATCGAGCGTTTTCTTGGTAATGTTCTTATTTATAATATCAATCTGCCGGTTAGACTGGAGTATCTCCCTTGACACATTGAGAGGCAGGTCTGATGAATCAACCACTCCCTTGATAAACCTGAGATAGCGGGGAATCAGCTGTTCGCAGTGATCCATAATCTGTACCCTCTTCACATAAAGTATAGGACCAATCTCGTAATCCTTGTAGTATATGTCTAATGGCATTGTTGACGGAATATAGAGCAGAGCCGTAAATTCAGACGTCCCCTCAGCCTTGAAATGAATAACTCTGGAAGGATCGGTGAAGTCATGTGAGACATGCTTATAAAACTCGTTATATTCTTCCTCTGTTACTTTGGATTTATCTTTGAGCCATATAGCCTTTCTGGAGTTTAAAACCTCCTCTTCTTTAATTTTGACTTTCTCACCTTTTTGCAGCTCACTGTCTTTCTCACGTTCAACATCCATAACGATCGGATGTTCAATGTAATCGGAATATTTGCGTATTACCTGCCTAATCTCCCATTCCTCAAGATATTTTTTTTCATCGTCCTTGAGATGTAAAATTACATCCGTACCATTCTTCTTTTTTTCGACATCTTCTATGTTGAAAAAACCGTCAGCTGATGATTCCCACCTGATGCCCTGACCTTTCTGCCCTGCCTTTCTTGTTAAAACCGTTACACTGTCCGCTACCATAAAGGATGAATAAAATCCAACGCCAAACTGCCCTATAAGCTCCGGATTATCCTTTATCTCCTTGCTCTGCAGTACTGTAAGGAATTCCTTGGTCCCTGAATGAGCAATAGTTCCCAGGGCTTTTATTATTTCATCTTTTGTCATACCGATACCGTTGTCAGTGACAGTCAATGTTCCCGCATCCTTATCTGCTGTCAGCCTGACCTTGTAATCCGCCTCGCCTTCCATCACGTCTTTGTTTGTCAAAGATTCATATCTCACCCTGTCGATAGCGTCCGATGCATTTGAGACAAGCTCTCTTAAGAATATTTCCTTGTGGGAATAGAGAGAGTGAATCATCAAGTCCAGCAGTTGTTTTACTTCAGTCTTGAATTCCATGTTGACCTTACTCATCTGTTTATTCACCTCGTTTTATAGATTTATTGCATTGATTGTGAAACTTAGTTTTATAATAAACTGTCTTTAAAAAAGTCAATTTTTTGTCTTTGAGCCCACCTTAATCGATATCAATATGTTGTGTTTTTTACACATCTGTGAATTATAGTTACACCATGGTAACACCATGGAAGAAAAGTAACAGCTTATTTTATTTTACGAGACATACATATTATACCGGAACTGCTATAAATTCCACTAAAAATCAACAGGTTCAATCAATCGATCATTTGCGGTTAACGTTTCATTGTATAAATTTCGAGCATGGCATAAATATTGCTTATTTTTCTTTAGTGAGCGAAATGGTTGCACTTAAAAGCTGTGAAATATTGGACGAACTGAGGAAACTCGGAATAACTTCTACATCTGAAGCCATTCAATATATAAATGACTACTCTTCATATTATATTCCGGCAGATCTGAAACAGGCGTATACCGAAGAAGCTTAATATTGGTTATACTACTTCAAACCGTCAAGCATCCGTTTTGATTCCTGCCCAATTTCATTATTCGGATTGATTTCAATAGCTTTATTAAAGGCAGATTTTGCTTCTTCAATTCGCCCTGTTGATGAAAAAACAAATCCAAGACTTATCCATATCCTTTGAAATGACGGATCTGCTTCGGTTCCTTTTTTTAATGTATCAACTGCCATTACCGGCCTGCGTGTATAAAAATAAGCCAGACCCAAATCGTTAAATGTATCAACATCATCAGGTCTGAGTTCCAGCGTCTTTTTGTACAATTCTATTGCCTGGGTATAATTCCCGCTCTCGAAATATTGGTCTCCAAGTGAGGCCATAGCAAGAGGATCCTTTGAATCCATTTTAAGTTTCTGCATAGATAAGACCTTGTTGGAGTCCAGCTCAATCAACGGAACTGAACGCTGCGGTGCCTTATTACCCGTAACACGTGCAGGTTCATTGTTGTTGGAACAACCTGTTGCTGCCAAGGAAAGCGCAATTACCGATGTTATGATCATTAAAGCGGTTATATTGATTTTTCCCCCTGTTTTTTCGTGCATTTTTAACAATACATTTTCCTCTGGTTAAAGTCAAAATGTTGCTAATTATCACCCAGTAGTGCATCGAAAGAATTTCTTCCTTAACGCCTCTTTATATCAGATTTTTATTTCAATCCCTGTTTTGATATACTTCAGAAAGCAATGCATCAATTCAAAGATTACCATCTATGAAGGAATTTACTTTGACACAGGATGCAGGCAGAGGCTGGATAGTCACAGCTGAAAAATTGCCCGGCTTTTTTGCCAAAGGGAAAACCAAAGAAGAAGCCATAGAAAAAATGAAGATCGCTTTCAGAATGTATTATCCCTGCGGCGAATGTAAAGATAAATAATATGCGGCCGGATTGCATAAAACAGTTATAAGCAGGGGGTCTTCATATGGATAAGAGACGAGAACAATAACTGGATAGACGTAAACAGGCTGCTGGTCGATTCCGGCCATGCAGTTTATAAAGAATATTAAAAGTTCACTAAGTGTTTGTTTAAATCTCAGAGGAATCAGACTGTTTTATAATGGCTAAATTAACGATCAGAAACCTCTCAAAATCATTCGGTAATACAAAAGTTATTCATGACATTTCCTGTGACGTTAGTGAAGGAGAATTCTGCATACTCCTCGGCCCTTCGGGATGCGGAAAAACAACAGTACTCAGATTGATAGCAGGACTGGAGCATCAGGACATTGGAGAAATTCATATTGATAGTAAAGAAGTAAGTAATCTGACTCCCAGGGAAAGAGATGTGGCGATGGTGTTTCAGAGTTATGCCCTTTATCCTCATATGAGCGTATATGAAAATATGGCTTTTTCTCTCAAGATTCAAAAGCAAGGGGAAACGGAAACAGATGAAAAGGTCAAAGAGACTGCAAGGCTTCTTGGCCTCGAAGATTTATTGAACAGAAAACCTAAAGAACTGTCAGGAGGTCAGCGACAGAGGGTCGCTATCGGACGGGCTATAGTAAGAAATCCAAAGCTTTTTCTTTTTGACGAGCCGCTGTCCAATCTTGATGCCAGGCTGAGAGGCACTATGAGGGTAGAAATCGCCAGACTTCACCAGAAACTGAAATCAACAATAGTTTACGTTACACACGACCAGGTTGAGGCTATGACT